>JBGOWQ010000192.1:0-3434 GCA_041478715.1 Thermodesulfobiota bacterium
GTGTAAAACGGCGGTTCAAAGAGCGATGAATCGGCCCCACACTCTGCGACAACAAGATCACCGGTTTATGGAAAAGCAGACCGATCCCAATGATACCCAGGTAGTAGAGCAAGCTTCGGGAAGAGGTCACATCCTGCAATAGACCACCACCGCCAGAGATGAGGATCCGGGATCGAAGGATGGCTTTGACGATTCCGAAAAAATTCAACCGGTTCACACTGGATACCTGGTGCTGGTACACCGTCCGACGGGGATTGGCGGAGATGACCAGGATATCCAACCGGGGGTCGCGGCGTAAAAGGCCAATCAAGGCTTGCAAGATGGTTTCGTCACCTGTGTTTCCGAAACCGTAGTAGCCAGAGATAACCGCCCTTATGGTTGTCGAAACCACATAATCCTCCAAAAAAAGGGAAAAAGCAGCAATAATCGCGCGAATCTACGGGGGTTAGCGAGGACCCGGTATAGCCATTCCAACGAGAGAGTCTGAAAAAAGCGCGGCGCCCTATGTCTGCGACCGGCCCACACGTCCAGGGAGCCACCAATCCCCAATGCGACACGGAAAGCGTTTGGCGGAAATGAAGCGATCACCTTTTCCTGCAAACCAGCTCCCATACCCACCATCAGCAACGGGATGGTCGTTTCTGCAAGTTTCCGACCCAATTGCTCCTGCTCTCCAGCGGAAAAATAACCGGAATGCGTTCCGTAGATTTTCAAACCAGGCCAACGTGCAGAGAGATTCTTCGCCGCCTGTTCTGCTACTCCCGGATTGGCACCAAGCAAGAACGCAGGAAAATTGCTGCGGGCGGCAAAGGTCAATAGGAATTCCGCCAATTCGATTCCCGGGAGCCGTTCCAAATGCTGCTTGTGTACTCTTCGTGCTGCCCAGGTAATACCAAAACCGTCTGCTACAACCAGATCTGCCTCTCGGATGATCCTGCGCAAGGTAGGATCTTTTTGTGCCTTCAGTGCGATTTCCGGATTCAGGGTGACAATGGTCCGCCTCTGAACCCCCATCAGCCACTCGCTTACCAATGAATGAATCAGAACCCGCGGCAGCGTGCACACCGGCAGGCCGAGTATTTCAATGGTTGGTAGATTCAACGTCCGAACCATTCCACTAGCTTTTTTACTGCACAAACCACAGAATCCAGGTCTGCCTCGGTCATGCGGGCGAACAGAGGTAAGGAGATCAATCTTCCAAACACTCGTTCCGCCACAGGAAAATCGTGAGGCTGGAATCCGAAGCGATCACGGTAATAAGGCATCCGATGCAGCGGGATGAAATGAACCGATGTGCCAATATTCTCATGGCCTAGAGCTTCCATGAACTCGTCTCGGCCGATACGGAGGTCCTCCAATTTTAGCTGGACGGGGAAAAGATGCCAGGCGTGACGTCCGTCCGCAAATGGAGGCGGCAAATCAATGGGAAGAGAGCTTAGTGCTTTCCAATATTGCTGCACCAGGGTTTCTCTTCGCTGTTGGAAAAACTCAGTTTTGCTGAGTTGGACCGACCCGATCGCCGACGCAATATCCGTCAAGTTATACTTGAAACCCGGTTTGACAACCTCGTAGTACCAGGAACCTCCCTCGAGGTAACGGTTCCATGCATCGCGGTTGATTCCATGCAGACGCCATACCTTCATCGACTGGGCCAGCTCCATTGAGGAGGTAGTGTTCATTCCTCCTTCGCCGCTTGTGATGTTTTTCGTCGGATAAAAACTGAAACAAGTGCAATCAGACGCCAAGCGGCCAATCTTCAATCCCCGCCATTCTGCGCCGAGAGCGTGGGCGGCATCTTCCACAATGTGTAGGCGATAGGCATTGGCAATTTGCAGAATCCGGTCCATCTGGCAGGGCCGACCACCATAATGGACAGGGATGATCGCTTTGGTGCGCTTGGTGATTTTGGATTCGATCAAATTCGCATCGAGATTGAGGGTTTGTGGGTCAATATCCACCAGAACCGGTTTGGCGCCCTGATGGCATATCACATTGGCGGTGGCGGCAAACGTGAACACGGAGGTGATCACTTCATCGTCCGGGCCAATCTCTAAGGCGGCTAGGGCCGTATGCAATCCACCTGTGCATGAATTGAATGCGAGAGAGTAGGGAACCTCAATATAGCGGGAAAACTGCTCCTCAAATTCGAGAGTCTTGTGGCCGGTCGTGAGCCAATCGGAGCGCAATACCGACGTGACGGCTTCGATTTCTTCCTCGTCCAACCAAGGTGCGGAAAACGGGAGGAATTGGTCACGGGTAGCTTGACCCCCGGCAACTTTCGGTAGTGTCATTTTCTTCTCTCCATAAAGATTCGGGCAGCTTTTCGGGATTCCAGGGTTTCCTCGATCACGCGAACAAGATCCCGAGTCAGTTTTTTGGCATCAAAGAAAGGTAAAGTTGCAGGTTCGATCACTGAGAGCAGGCTCCCATCCGAGTGAGATTGATACAATTTCTCCAAGGCTGCTGCCACGGAGTCGTCGCTTGATGGTTGAACCACAAAACCCACACCGGATTCCTTCAGCAAGTCCTTCGTTAACCCATCCGGCACCAAGGCAAGAATTGGTTTCTGAGCGGCAAGATATTCGAACAACTTAGCCGGGTAAATCCTTTCACCTCCCTGTTTCTCACCCAGGACGAGCAGCAAAACATGAGATCGACGCATGACGGCGACAGAATGTTCGTGTGGAAGGAAGCCTAGAAATCGTACCTCATTTTCCAATCCCAAGCCTTCTACCAGCGGTTTTACCCGACTCTGGAAAGGACCGGCGAACAACACCTGGGTGTTCTCCTTGGCTTTTGGATTGAGATCCAGGAACTTCCTCAATCCCAATAGGAAGAAGATGGGAGTCTGGGGACCATAGAAATCCCCGACGTACGATATGGTAAACCGAGGATAAAGGTCTGGATGGGGTAGAGGATAATCTGTTGGATCAAAGCCATTGGTGATCATGGCGAAACGATCTGGTGGGATGTGGCTGTACCGTTGCAGAAAATCCTCTCTGAAAAGCGGAGTGCAGGTCAGAATGCGATCCGCACCTTCCACAACTACTTTTTCCAAAAACGCATTCAATCTTTGATGGGCTGTTGTCGGGAAGTAGAGAAACGTGTTGGTTGACCACAAGTCGCGGAAATCAGCCACCCAGGGAATGGAAGTGCGGCGGGCCAAGCGCCATGCAACCAAATGCGCAGTGTACGGAGCTAATGTGGAAAGGATGCAATCGAAGGCGACTTTGCGGGTCAGAGCCAAACCTTCTCTTGTAGCATCCGGCAACCAACCAATCCGATCATCCGGCAGAAAGAGCCAAGAACGAATCCTGCTCTTCCAGGAGATGGGCAGTTCACGATATCCTTCCTTCAAAGCCTTGAGGTTCAGCTCGCCGGAATCCAAACGTGGCAAAGTCTGAACTGTGGTTGAAAGAGTGGAGGGGCTGAAC
>JBGOWQ010000034.1:0-8960 GCA_041478715.1 Thermodesulfobiota bacterium
GTTCGCCCTGCACTGCGCCAAGGCGCTGGCACATCTGCCGGCGCCCTGCCTCGTCGCCAGCGTGGGCACCGATGGGACCGATGGCCCCACCGACGCAGCCGGAGCGATCATCGACCAGTCCAGCTTGAGTCGAGCCCGGGCCCTGGGTCTTTCCTCCCAAGCATTTCTAGCCGACAACGATAACTATTCATTCTTCCAACAGGTGGGCGGCTTGCTGCGGACCGGTCCTACCGGTACCAATGTGGCCGACGTTCGTCTGATTCTCTTGCAGGATGAGGGCGTGACGTAAACGGGTTCGATTTCGACGCGGTCTGGTTTAGATCGGTGTAATCTCGTCTTAGACGGTGTCTTGGAGGCGATTAGGTACTATCACAACTTCACTGGCACGTTCGAACGTGCAGACCGGGATTTCTGCTCCAACCGGAAGGATTCTGCCTGTACCGGAAACGAGCGACGATCGGCTACCCCGGTTTGTCAGGATTGGGCTCTGGTTCTATCTTTGGTTCTGGCTGTTGTTCTAGCTTTGGTTCTATCTTTGGTTCCGGCTCCTCCGGGGGCTGTTGTACCAGTGCAGGGACGGCTGGACCGGTACGATAGACCTCCATTGCCCGTTCGGGAACGATCGGCGCCAAAGCCATGGTTGCAGCTCGATTCGCGTTTTGCCGGCGGTTGACGAACAGCAGGATCACTCCACCCACTAGAATCGTGACCACGCTGGCGATCTGCCCCCAGGTTAAGAACCCCACCGTGGCCGGTTCGATCCGTACGAATTCCATCAAAAAGCGGATCAATCCATAACCGATCAAATACAGTCCCGCAATCACACCAGGAGCCAAGTTCTTTTTTCGCGCACGCCAAAGCAGGAATGCGAACAGCAGAAGATTCGCAATGGATTCGTACAAAAAGGTCGGATGGAAATAGTTGAATCCCTGGTAGGCGTTTTCCCGATTGGCAGGGGCGATGTACATCTTCCAGGGAAGATCCGTAGGATAACCGAACAGTTCTTGGTTGAAAAAGTTTCCCCAGCGACCAATCGCCTGTCCCAACACCAACGGTACAGCACCCAAATCCATAATCCGCAGCAAGGGAAGCCGGGAGACTGCCGCGTAGATCAGACAGCCCAAAATCCCACCAAAAACCACGCCGTAAATGGAGAGCCCACCTTGCCAGAGGTAGAGGATCTGAATTGGATAACGAGAGTAGTAATCCCAATTGAGTGCGCAGAAAAACAAACGAGCGAAAATCAAGGCCATCGGGGCGCAAATAATGGCGATGTTAAAGACATGATCCGGGTTGATACCCCAGTTCTTGGCCATTCGGTACGCTACATAGATTCCCGGCAAAAAGCTGAGAGCAATCAGCAAGCCGTACCACCGGATCTGGATACTACCGATTTGTAGTAACACCGGATTGGGGATTTTATCTCCGGCGAAGTACGGACGCAGGAGAAAGAATAGGGCGACGATCACCCCCACGATCAACAGGGTGATGACGGCTCCGAAGGCCTTACGATTCATTGGGGGTCTCCTTCCACTTGCATATTCGCTTCCCCGTTCGGTCTCAAGTTTATCGATTTTATCGCAGGAACGAAAAGACTGGGAACAACAGCCAACAGAGCTAAAGCACCACAAAGGGCGAACGTCAGGGGCACGCCCACGGTATCGGCCAGGATACCGCCTAAGATCATCGATAGCGGGGTCAGTCCCTGGGCGATAGTGTTGCGGGTACCGAATACGCGACCACGCAAGTGGTCCGGCACCCGTTCCTGAAAGATGGTATTGGAAGTGATGTTGGCCACGGGCAGACAAAATCCGATGAAGAAGGCAAAACTTAAGCTGAAGGGAAAGATCCGGACCAGCGGCAGGAGTATGGTCATGATTCCGATGACCAGGATCGGTGGAAAAATCCAGGCCAACCTGTGGCGCACCCCGCCGATGCTACCCATCAACAGGGCTCCCAGAAGAGAGCCAACACTGAGCACGCTCAAAATCCATCCGAAACCTTCCACTCCCACCTGCAACGTTTTCTCAGCCAGCGGCATCAACAAGAAAGAGATCGGTCCGAAAGCGAAGTTCACCAATGAGAAAACCAGCAGCAACCACAACAACGCTCGCTCCACCCGGTAGAAGTGGAGCCCCTCCCTAAAATCCTGCCACCAGGATCGCAAGAACGGCAATCTGTTCTCCCCGGTCGGCTGGGGCTCTGCTGCGGTTTGAATCACCCGCGGGATTCGGATCAAGAAAATGGTGAAGGCGGAGAAGAAGAAGGAGAGGGAATCGAGGAAGTAGGCGTTGGCGATGCCTATGGTGGCAATCACCACACCTCCCATGGCCAGGCCGATGATGCTGGCAATCTGGATTGAGGTTTGCATCAGGGAATTCGCCGCTTGGTATTCTTCCGGCTTCACCAGCGAAGGCAGCAGAGCGGCGTTGGCGTTGTTGAAGAAGGGGGTGGTGGCACCGTAGAGAGCGGAATACAGATAAAGGTGCCACAGCTCCAGCCGACCCCACAGGAATAGCAGAGGCGGGATCAAAATGATGACCCCTCTCACGATGTCAGAGACGAGCATCGTAATCCGCCGGTCCCAGCGGTCCACCAAAACACTGGAAAAAACGGATACGACCACGAAGGGAATGGTGAATGCGACCATCGTGCCCCCAGTGGCCAGCGCCGACTCACCGGAGATTTTATAGGCCAGGGCCAACAGGGCAATGTATTCAAAATTATCGCCGACGGAAGAAACCAATTGTCCCAGCCACAACAACGATGGATTTCGCTGTCGGATCAGGGAAAGGAGATTGGGTGCCCGACTCATGTCACGGGCAACCCCTTGTAAAGGTAGCGACCGCAATTCTCGCATTGCAGCAAAGGATCTTCCGTGCGCAAGACGTAGAGGATCCGGGAGGCCAATTGGATGCCGCAACCACCGCAGCGGTCTCTCTGGACCAGGGCCACCAGCTTCCCCAGTAGCAGGATGCGCGCATCCTCGTATTGGGTCAGGAATTCCGGCGATACGCGCGCTGCGGCTGGCTCCCGCCGTTCCTGCAATTTGGCGATCTCTTCCTGCTGCGAATCGATCTCCTGCCGCCGGCCGGCCTGCTGCAGAGTGCGGTCCTGTTGGCGTTGTTGGACGTCGCGCTGGATTGCAGCCACTTCCGGCAGGAGCACTTCCAACCGTTCCATCATCTCCAGCAGCCGGTCCTCCAATTCCCCTTTGCGGTGTTTGAGGGAATCCAGCTCGGCTTGCTTCTCCATCAATTCTTTGGCTCCCCCTTTGCCGGCGTTCATCTCTCGCGTCAGCTTACGCATCTTTTCACTGTAGGTTTCGATTTCCAGCTCGCGATCCTTCATTTCTCGCCGCAGAAGCTGGAGTTCGCCTTCTTTGTGCGAAAGACGGGTTTGCGCTTCGTCCAGCCCCGGATCGGGGTGTTCGGCCATCAGCCGCTTGAGTTGCTCTTGTTTGACTTGGAGTTCCAAATCTATGGTCTGAAGCTCGAACAATCGATCCAGTGATTCCACGCTGCTCCATCCATGGTGGGCCCACCTGGATTCGAACCAAGGACCAACCGGTTATGAGCCGGTCGCTCTACCGCTGAGCTATGGGCCCCGCCTATTTCTCGCTATTGTAGCAGAAGCGCTTGGCGCTCGATGGACCCTCTTTATTTCAGCCTTTTTTCCACCGCTGTCCAGGAAACCTTGCGCAAGAATGCTTCCAGGTAGTCCGCTCGTTTGGTGCCATAATCCAACATGAAAGCGTGTTCGAATACGTCCATCACCAGAATCGGGTTTCCCCCGGCCGGATGGCCTCCGTCGTGCTCAGTGATCCAGCAGTTGACCAGTTTTCCGTCGGATGGGTCCTGATAGAGGATAGCCCAACCGATGCCACGCATCGCACCCGTGGCCAGGAAGTCCTTCCTCCAGGCCTCGTAAGAACCGAATTGAGCGATCAACTGCGGGGTGAGGGATGAGGTGGGAGCCAACGTCCCATCACCGCCCAGGTTCTCGAAATAGTATTCGTGCAGGCGCATTCCGTTGAATTCCCAACCGAAACGGCGCTTCAATTCTGCGTACTCCGGCATAGACTGCTTGCCTTCCGCCAGCATCGCAGCCAGAGTTTCCAGTAGTTTGTTGCTGTTGGTGACATAGCCGTTATAGAGGGTAAAGTGATTCTTCAGCAAAGCCTCCGAAAACCCCTCCATCCCTACAAGGGCCGAATAATCTTTCGCTTGATATGGCATCATGCATCCTCCTCGTTTGATCGGTTGTATTCGTACATACGAAACAATCGATCGGATGGTTTATGCCCGACCGTGCAGGTCTCCCCGTGACCGGCCGGCCTATCCCAATATCCTAGTGCTGCTGCCAAGACCTGGGTCTGGACTTGGTCGCTAAAAGGTGTTGGTCAGATTGACGGAGACGCTGCCGCTAGTGACCCTCAGATCGAGATCCAGCTTGATGGCTGCGGAGGCATAGTTGGGCGATTCGTAGTTCTCGTCCGAATAGGAACGACCGTCCACCTGAATCGAACCGGACGTGCGGTGCGTGGTAAGGCGGTAACCAATCCCCAGAGGCACAAACAACCGGATGTCCCCAGAAGTGATGTCCACAGCAACTCGATGCGATCCGGACGTGAGCCCCTGTAGTGCAAAACGGCCGCTACCGGAAGTGAAGCCGATGTCCAGACTGGCGAAGTTGGTGAAACCCAGGTTTGAGGCGTTGGCGCCGCCGCTGGTGAGGTTAAAGACGAGGTTGGGTGACAGAGAGGACGCTTTGGTGCCGGCATTGAAATCCACTTCACCAGAGGTCATCTTCAGTTGCAGCCGATCGATCGGGTTGGCACTGGTGTCCAGCACTACCTTGCCGGATGTCACACCCAGTTCCAGGTCCAGTGGCAAGGTACTATTGATGGCCAGGTCGCGCTCCAGGCGTACGTTGTTCCAGCTCATCATCCAACCGCCGAGCCAATTCCACGGTTGGGCAGGTAGAGACACCTGGTAGGCGCTACCACTTAAAGCCAAAGTAGGCGCAGCCAGGTCCTTGATGTTGCTTGTCGTCACCAGTTGGATGGCGGTGCTGCCCAGTGTGGAATCCGGGCGGAGGGTGAAAGAGCCCATGGAGCCATCCGTCTGCACGCGCAGGGTCTTGGCACTCGCGAGATCCGTTTGGCTGACGCGAACCGTATTGGTGGTAAGCTCACCCAATTGAATCGACGGTCCGCCGAAAATGTTGGGAAAACCGGGGATGACATTGGGCAATACAGTGAAGACGACGGCTACGACAATTACGATTACAAGGATTGCGATGACCCAGCCGGGTGTGCGCCCACGGCTGAAAATGATACCCACGCCGAGCACGATTAGCAGAATCGGCCAGACAATCGCCCAGTTGATGTTGTAGCCAAGTTGGTTCAACAGGAACAACACACCGACGGCGATCAGCAGCAGGGGCAGGACGAAATCCGGCCGATGGGAATGGCGCGGAGGTGGTGCCTGCCACTGCGGTGGTGGCTGCCCTTGGTAATACGGCGGCGGTCCTTGTGGCGGGGTCTGACCGTAGTACGGTTGTTGCGGTGGCCCGGCCGGAGGCTGCGGGGGGCCGGCAGGGTCAGGATTTGGATTTATGCTCATCGTTAGTTCTCTCCCATCCTGTTTTTCTCAATCTAACAAATGCGTCCGGTATCGGCAAGGCGGAATCAACCGTGATAAAATGGCCTCCATTACAATGATGGAACCCGTTGCCGTGGTCCGCTGTTCCAGCTACGAACAGGACAGAGTTCAAGCGGCTTTGCAGCAGAGCGTGGATTTGTTAGGTGGCTTGGGCTCCTTTCTGAAGTCCGGTGAACGCCTGATGTTGAAGGTGAACTGCCTCACCGACGCCGCACCGGAACGGGCGGTCACTACCAACCCTTCCTTTTTGCGAGCCGCCATCCGGTTGGCGAAAACGCGCACGCAGCGGATCATAGTGGCCGACAGCCCCGGTTACATGTCGTTCCTGGGCGCTTGCAGCAAGAACGGCTACGCTGAAGTGGCCTCACAGGAAGGGGTAGAACTGATCGAGCTAGTGGCCGATGATACTTGGGACTACCCTCAAGGCGTCCTCTACAAGAAATTTCCCAGTAGCTCTCTCCTGCGCCAGGTGGACCGGGTCTGGAATCTGCCCAAATTGAAGACGCATGCCTTGATGACCCTGACCCTGGCTGTAAAAAACATGTTTGGCTTGATCCCCGGTACGCTCAAAATGGGCTATCACCTGCGGGCGGGCACCGATAAGATGCTGTTTGCCAAAATCCTGATCGACATCTTCCGAGCTCGGCCGCCGGACTTGAATCTGGTGGATGGGATCGTAGGGATGGAAGGGAACGGTCCTTCGGCCGGTACTCCGCGCGCCTTGAGCTTGGTAGTGGCTGGAGCCGACGGCTTCTCCACCGATGCAGCCATCGCCCGCCTGCTGGGGGTGCCGGTGTCCCGGGTACCCGTGCTGGCTACCTACCAATCCTTGCAGCAGGGCGAACCCCTGGAGATGGAGATCCGGGGAGCCTCTTTGGCCGAGACTCTCGTTCCCCATTTCCATCTGCCGGCTGTTGGGCGCGGAGGGATCCCCGATCTGGCCTACCGCATCGGAAAACGCTGGATGTTGCCCCGACCCGTATTTCGACGCCGGCTCTGCAATGGATGCAAGGTTTGCGTGGATATTTGCCCCGCCCACTGTCTGGATTATGAGGAAGGCTGGGGGATCCGCTTCCGGGAGCCGGATTGCATCCGCTGCTTCTGTTGTCAGGAGATGTGCCCCTCCCGGGCCATCGACGTCAAAAAACCCCGCCTGTCACTGTTTTCCAAATAGCAGGGGAATACAGAATGCAGAGCATCAGGGGGTCCGTATAGGGTAGTCGGTAAGGAAACAGTGATGGAGGATGGATCGCTCAACGTACCGAAGACTCAGTGATCCTACAGCGGTTCCAAATCAAAGGCACACGAGAAGCGGTTCTGCTCGCCAATGCATAAACCGCGGCCGCTGGGTCCTTGGGGATCGAAAACCGAATCCAACCCAGCCTTGCGCATTGCCTCCAGCATTTCTTCCGTTTCGAACAAGCCCAGCTCATGCCGTTCCACCCGGTGTTCGGTGCCCTGGGGCGTGCCGATCAAATAGTGAAAGTCGAAATAGGAGATGCGGTCGCTCTGGAAACTGGTGGAAACGCGGGCGATCTTCAGCTCAGGGTCATCCACCAGCAAGGCGTGGACGGTTCCAGGTCGCCACGACTCCGGTGTAAACCAGGGTTCGATCAGCAGAATCCCGCCCCGTTTCAGGTGCTGAGTCATGCTTGCGATGGCTTGCTCCAAGCGTTCGGGGGAGCGCACGTAGCCGATCGAACTGAATAAACAGGTGATCACATCGAAGCATTGGTGCAAGGCAAAGTCGACCATGTCGGCCACGGTAAAATGACCCTCTGGAACGCGCAGGCGTGCTAATGTTACCATCTCCGCCGAAAGATCCAATCCGCTTACCTGGAAATGCGGTTTCAGGTACTGCAAATGCTGACCTGTACCACAGGCTACGTCCAACAGACGATTGCCGTTGGTTCGCAAACGCCGCCGGATCACCGGTAATAACCATTCCACCTCCGCTCGGTAATCCTTGAAGGCGTACAGTCGATCGTAAAAGGCCGTCGTTTGCGTAAACATCACACCCTATGGTAAGACACCATCTCACCTGTGGCTATGGGTAGAGCGGATTAGCTCGCAGGATGCGCCGGCCAGGGAATGCTTCAACTTGAACCGGGATCAGATGCTCTTAGACGGGGGCTTTTTCATGCACAACAAAAGGCGCCTTTGGGGAAACAGGCGCCTTGGATTTACCCGGGTTGTGCCCGGGGGTGGATGGGATGGGTCTAGATTTGCTGGGGTCGTGCGATCAGGCAGAAGAAAGCGTAGAAGTCGGGTTCCAGGGCACGGGGGTTTCGCTGTGTCATGCGCTCGGGGCATAGGGGATGCAGGTCCTGCTTCAGTTGTGCCGCCCGCTCCTCAATCGTGATCCAGCTCGTGCCGTTGGGGGTGATCCGTTCCATCTGCTCCATCATCGTTGCTGCCATTTCCGTGCCCTCCTGTTTTTTTCTGAGGCTATTGTCGTCGCCAAGAGGAAACCTATCAACTATTTGGTAGGTATTGCCATTACTATTTTCGCATTTAGCCAGGAGAAACGGTTCCGACGACGTAGAATCTTTCCTGGCGTGTGAAGTTTGGGGAGCGTTACAATGATTCCGTGAATACAGTATTCCTCAGAGTTTGCTGGGCGATCCTGGCGGGCCTTGTTTTGCTTCTGATAGTCCCGCTGACTCCCTGGGGGGTATACTCCGGACGGTTTGAACTGTTCCCCGGCATTCCACTGATTGTGCTTGGCGCCGCGCTAATTATCCTGGTTGCCATCCTACGTACGAATGCCATCCTGAAATTTTTTCTGATCGCTGCAGGGGTTTCGGCCATTGGATGGCCCTTCAGCCTTTTCCTGCACAGTTTCCTATTTCAATACTTTCCGACCGAGCCGGTCACCTATGTTCTCTTTTTCTACGTTTTTCCGCTGACCTTCGTCACCAGTACGATCGGTTCCTTCATTGTCGGCCTGCTATTGTTTTTCCGTCGCAAACTGAGAAAACCAACCAAATAGGTTCAGGTAGTGAGTCGGGTCCGGAAATTATTGCAGCAAGGCCGGCTGAACTAGGATCTGGCACAAGGGTGGGGCATCCTCTGGCCGAAATGGTCGTAGCAGCAGGTGCGTTGTTTTCACCGTGGGGATCACACCAGACCACTCGGAAGGATTGTCTGGCGAAGGCACGGTATCACCAGGGACTGTTGACTTCACCTGCTAGTTCTGCTTCTTCCCCGCTCCATAAATGATGCTTGAGGTCAATCCGGCCGCTAGGAAGGAACGAAACCCCCTCATGCTCCAACCGTTCGCGCTGCACCCCA
>JBGOWQ010000126.1:0-4583 GCA_041478715.1 Thermodesulfobiota bacterium
CGTGATGCCCAGGCAATCCGATCGCTGCATCGCAGAAAAAGACCAACCTTGACCTGTCAGGCTCTGCGCTCTCTCCCGTGTCAGAAACATCCGCCATGGTTCTTCCATAATCAATTGGCCGGGACTCTCCAATCCGTCCAGATAAGGTGCCTGCCACTCTGTAAAAGCTCCGCGAAGGAATACGACGGACGGTTTCTGCCAGTATTCCTTGGGAACCCTCGCCAGATGGGGGAAGAAATGCCAATCCGAATCGTTAAAAACTGCACAATGATCGGCTCTTGGTGGGGGCGGGAAGCTAGCTAACGGCATTTTCAACGTGTGGATCTGATGCCAGATTTCCTCCTGACGGGTACTGCGTTCATTGGAATCCACTCCAACAGCCAGGATAAAGGAATCGCAGAGAACGCTTGAAGTGATGGCTTTTCGAGCCATGGTTCCGTCTACCACAATCAGCTTTGCCCCCAAGCGCTGCATTTGCCGTGAAACCGTCACCAGATCCGCCAAAGAGAGGGGCCCTGCTACTCTGCTGTTGCAAGCATCACGGACGCGACCAATCCAGACTTCTCCCCAGGGAGTGTTCGCTTTCGTTTGCTCCAACAGTTCCAACTTACCGACAAGTTCACAATTCCGTGCCAGAGCAATCAATGCTCCCGCTGGCAGACGCATGGGAATACCCGAACCCCCTTTTCCGCAAGGAATCACTCCTACGGGCATCTGATGGCCAGATGCCTGCTCCAGAATCGCGTTGCAGGTCGTTGTCTTGCCGCTCCCTCGTCCTGTGCCCACTACGGAGATCACCCGCCGTCCCGACAGCAAGGTTTTGTCGATCATCTTGCCGCCAATCGTCCGATCTGACCGTCGAGGATGGAGCATGAAGGGGCAGCTTCTGCCTGACAATCGGGACACTGCCTGCTGTCGTGCGACTCGAAACCGTTTGGTTCCGGATAGGAAAACACCCCACCATGGTAGTTCCGCAATACGATCTTCTCGGGAGACATCGAGAGCAAGTAGTTGGGAGCCAACGGGATCTTTCCTCCGCCACCGGGCGCATCCACAACAAAGGTCGGCACGGCCAGTCCACTGGTATGACCGCGCAGACTCTCTACGATCTCGACTCCCCGGAGGACAGAGGTCCGAAAATGGCCAATCCCTTCGGATAAATCGCATTGGTAGATATAGTAGGGACGAACGCGGATCATCAGCAGATCATGGACCAACCTTCGCATCACGGTCGGGCAGTCATTAATTCCCCGCAGGAGAACGCTTTGGTTTCCCAAGGGGATCCCCACATCGGCCAGGCGCTCACACGCAGCTTTGGATTCGACGGTAATCTCGCGGGAGTGATTGAAGTGGGTATTCAGCCAAATCGGTTGAAACCGCCGTAACATCATTAAAAGGTCGTCCGTGATCCTCTGAGGTAAGGTAACCGGTGTGCGAGATCCGATCCGGATGATTTCCACGTGCGGGATCTTCCGTAGTTCCGTCAGCACGAACTCCAGCAGGCTCTGCTCCAACAGCAATCCATCCCCGCCAGACACCACGACATCCCGGATGACCGGGGTTTGGCGGATGTAGTCAATCGCCTGTATCAGCTCCTCTTTCGACCGGGAACCGTCATAGGTCCCGGCAAAGCGTCTTCTGGTACAATGGCGGCAATACATAGCGCATTGGTCCGTCACCAGCAATAAGACTCGATCCGGGTACCGGTGGGTTAAGCCGGGCACAGGGGAATCACGATCTTCCTGCAGGGGATCGAGCAAATCATGCTCGCTGAGTTGTGTTTCCGCCAATTGCGGAACGGCCTGCAATCGAATCGGACACTGTGAATTCTCCGGATCCATCAACGATGCGAAATACGGGGTAATCGCCATCCGGAATTTGGTCAACGCTCTGCGAATCCCTTGCTCTTCTTCCTTAGTGAGAGGAAGGACAAACTTCAGCTGCTCCACAGTCGTGATCCGGTTTCGCAGCTGCCAATGCCAATCGTTCCACTCTTCGTCACTTACGGATTGCCATAGCGATATTTCCCGCCATGCCCGCTGGGGTGAATAGATCACAGAAACATCCTTTCAAACATTTCCCGCAGCTTTGGATTCTCCCGCATCAGCTCTAGCGTAATCCGGTCGTGACCTTTTGCGTAGCCATTTCCGATGATCATCGTGACATCCTTGCCGATTCCCTCTGCTCCCAGGGCAGCTGCTGTAAAGCTGGTAGCCATGGTGAAGAAATACACCGTGCCACCTTCCTTTGTGCTCAGAATCGATGCCATTTCCGTTCCTGTGATATTTACGCAATTGATGGTGACATCCACCAGCTTTCCCAGTGTGGCTGCCGTCAGTTTTTCGTAGATTTCCAAGGGATTGGACGCGTCTCCCTGGATCACCAGATCGGCGAATCCGCATTCGCGGATTCGATCCGTGCTGCTTTCACTATGTCCCAGTCCAATCACTTTTCCCGTGACACCGGCTCGTTTTTTTGCCTCGTACAGGCAAAGCAATCCCGACTTGCCACCAGCACCGATCACTAATACCGTATCCCCCGGCTTGACCAATCTTGCGGTCTGAGCTGGTGCACCGGCGACATCCAGCACGGCCAGAGCGAGATGCGCAGGTAGGTCCGGGGGAAGCTTGGCGAAAACACCCGACTCGAACAGGATTGCCTGCCCTTCTATTTCTACCTGGTCTTTATCCAGATCGATCTTTTTTATCCGCTTGAGGGAAAGGGGGGTTAAAGTGAGAGAAACCAGCGAGGCAACCCGATCACCCTGTGTCAGATCGTGATGATTCTGGATTGCCTTTCCAATCTCCCGCACCGTACCAATGAACATTCCGCCGGAACCCGTCACGGGATTATGCATCTTGCCTCGGTCCTTGACGATCTTTTTGATCTGTCCGGCAATCTTTTGTGGATCCTCCCCTGCCTCCCTTTCCAGTTGCGTGAAGCTTGCCGCATCGATATTCAACCGTTCCACATCCACTAAGATTTCGTTGTCATAGATTTGAGAAAAGTTGTTATTCAGTTTCCAAGCGGCCTGAGGCATTACTCCTTTGGGTTCGATCACTCGGTGGGTACCAAACGGATTGCCTTTTCCCATGTGATTCTCCTTTCTATTCTATTTTTAAATCACATTTGTTCCGGAGCCGAAAGCCCCAAGATGGCCAATGTGTTTGCCAAAACGATCCGGACGGCTCGCACCAACACCAACCGAGCGGCTTGATCAGGGGGATTCGCCCCCAAAACTCTTTCGTCGTGATAGAAAGAATGAAACTGACCGGCCAAATCTTTGGCATAGTTGGCGATGCGCATGGGTGAGAAGGTCAATGCCGCGCGCAGGATTTCTTCGGGCATCATCGCGATCATCGTCACAAGGTTCCGCTCGGCCGCTGTATGAATCTTGCACAGCTCAGGATCGGGAGACGGGATTTCAATCCGACGTATTTCCGCTTCTCGCTCAATCGCGAGCGCGCGCGTGTAAGCGTATTGCACGTAGTAGACCGGGTTGGAGAGTGAATGCTGCCGAGCCAAATCCAAATCAAAATCCATGTTTGAATCCAAACTCCGATCAACCAATAGAAACAACGTAGCATCCTTTCCCACGACATCCAGAACCTCATCCAATGTGACGAAATCTCCGGCGCGGCGTGACATAGAGACCTCCGCTCCTTTGTCGAATAGGTGGACCATCTGATAGATCAGCAGTTGCAGATCCGCTTCATCATATCCGAGGGCCAAGAAAAACGCTTTCACGCGGGGAACATACCCATGATGATCGGGACCCCAAACATCAATTAGGAGACTTGCTCCGCGGGCTCGTTTGTTCAAATGGTATGCCATATCCCATGCCAGGTAGGTGGGTTCACCATTGGACCGGATCACGACCCGATCTTTGTCATCACCAAATTGGGTGGAGCGAAACCATAGGGCTCCATCCTTTTTGTAGAGAACTCCTCGCAACTCCAGGGCCTGGATCGCTTTCGCAAGCCATCCGTCCCGGTCGAGTAAGCTCTGACAGGTCCAAGCATCATACTCAATTCCGATCCGGGCGGTAGTTTTTCGATGTTGCTCCCGCATTTTCCCCAAACCGTATTCGCGGAAAAATGCCAATCGCGATGCGGGATCTTTGTCCAGGATGGTAGGACCGTACGATTGAACAACCTCATTGGCAATGTCCTGTACATACTGTCCCTGGTAACCATTTTCCGGGAATTGAGATGGTTTTCCCAGCGCTTGAAAATATCGTGCTTCCAGCGAGAGAACAAAGGCATCAACCTGCGTTCCATAATCATCAAAGTAATACTCACGCGTAACCGGCCAACCCAATGCTTCAAACAAGTTTGCCAGAACGCTGCCAATCGCAGCACCGCGTGCATTGCCCAAGTGGATAGGACCGGTAGGATTGGCGCTGCAGAATTCTATATTCGTCATGCTTTCTGGTTTCTTTGGTCGTTTGCCATAGCCCGATCCCATTCCCGATGCTTGTTTTAGAACCTGTGAGATGCCCTCCGGTTGCCAGTTGCAATTCAGAAAGCCACGTTCATGCGGTAGAAATGTGAGCCAATCGGTCCTCTTGGACAATTCCTGAG
>JBGOWQ010000044.1:0-8135 GCA_041478715.1 Thermodesulfobiota bacterium
GGTCCCGCCAGACCCCGGTGGCCAGGCCTGCCAGATAGGCAGCTCCCAGAGCCGTAGTCTCCAACACGGCACCCCGCACGACCGGCAGGTTTAGGATGTCGGATTGCCATTGCATCAGAAAGGAGTCGCGCGCGCCGCCTCCGTCCACCCGCAATTCCTTAATTGGTAAATCCGCTTCAGCGCGCATCGCCTCCAGCACGTCCTTGGTCTGAAACCCGATCGCCTCCTCGCAAGCGCGGGCGATGTGGGCGCGGGTGGTGCCGCGGGTTAACCCGATCAGCAGGCCGCGGGCGTACATGTCCCAGGTGGGAGCTCCCAGGCCGACAAAAGCCGGCACAAACACCACTCCGCCGGTATCCGGCACCTGGGACGCCAACGGCTGGATCTGATCTGAGCTGCTCAGGATGCCCAGGCCGTCGCGCAGCCACTGCACGGCGGCTCCAGCCACGAACACCGATCCCTCCAAGGCATAGGTCACCCCCTCCGGCAGGCCCCAGGCCACTGTGGTCAGCAGTCCCTGGCGAGACAGAATCCGTTCGGTTCCGGTATTCAGCAGTAAAAAACAACCGGTGCCATAGGTGTTCTTCACCATCCCGGGTGTAAAGCAGGCCTGGCCGAAAAGGGCAGCCTGCTGATCCCCGGCGATGCCGGCAATCGGGATTCGGGCGCCGAACCACTGCGGGTCGGTGGAGCCGAACCAACCACAGGAAGGCTGCAACGCGGGCAGAATCTGCCGTGGGATCCGCAGCATGTCCAGCAACTCCGAGTCCCAATCCAGGCTCTGCAGGTTGAACAGCATCGTGCGGGAAGCGTTGGACCAATCGGTGGCGTGCGCCTGTCCCCCCGTCAGCCGCCAGAGCAGGAAGGAATCAACCGTGCCGAAGCGCAGTTTTCCCTGTTCGGCCCGCTGGCGCGCCCCCGGCACTTCGTCCAGCAACCAGCGGATCTTGCTGCCGGAGAAGTAGGCATCGATCGGCAGTCCGGTCTTGGCCCGCACGGTGTCCTCCCAGCCCTCCCGCTTCAACTGGTCGCAGAGGGGAGCCGTCCGCCGACACTGCCAGACGATGGCGTTGTAGAGCGGTGCCCCTGTGTCCGCGTCCCACAGAAGAGTGGTCTCCCGCTGATTGGTGATGCCGATGGCGGTCAGGTCCGACCCAGCTAGTCCGGCGCGAGCCAGCGCTTCCCGTGCCGTTTCCAACTGGGATTGCCAGATCGCTTCCGGGTCTTGTTCCACCCAGCCGGGTTGGGGAAAGATCTGGGGAAACTCCTTTTGCGCCTGAGACAATACTTGTCCCATTTCGTTCACGATCAATGCGCGGGAGCTAGTGGTGCCCTGGTCCAGGGCCAGCAGAAAACGGGTCATCCTATCCATTCCTTCATAGGCGCGATTATAGCGCAAGATCTGGGTATAATGGGAAGATGGCACACTTCGAATGGGATTTGCTCGGTGCAGACGGCAAGAAGCTCTACGGCCAGGGTTGGCAGCCGGAGACGCTCAAAGGTGTGGTGACCCTTGTGCATGGCCTGGGTGAGCACAGCGGACGCTACGCTCGAGTAGCCGATTTTCTGGGCCAGGCCGGATATGCCCTGCTGACCTTCGACCTGCGCGGCCACGGCAAAACAGCGGGATCTCGTGGCGATGCCTGCCTGTCGGATATCGTAAGCGACATGGACCGCCTACTGGTGGAAGCGCGCCGCCGTTGGCTGGGAAAACCGCTGTTTCTCTATGGTCTCAGCCTGGGCGGGCTGTTGGTGCTCTATTTCGCGCTACAACGCAAATCCCAGCTAAATGGCGTGGTCGCATCTGGCCCGGGATTGAAAACGCCGTTGGAGAAGCAAAAGGCCAAGGTGGCGTTGGCCAACCTGCTGGCCTCTCTGCTGCCTCATCTGATCCTCTCCAGCGGATTGAAGCCTGAGGATATCTCCCGGGTCCGGACCGTGGTGGAGGCGTATCAGAAGGATCCCCTGGTCCACGATAAAGTTTCCCTCTCGCTCGCTCGCGATGCGTTGGCGGCCGGACGCTGGGCCCTGGACCATGCGGCCGAATTCCTTCCACCGCTTTTGCTGATGCAGGGATCCGCGGACCGCTTAGTGTACCCGGAAGGCAGCCAGCAATTTGCCAAAATGGTGCCGGGAGACGTCACCTTAAAAATCTGGACCGGACTGTACCACGAGATCCACAATGAACCGGAAAAGGAAGATGTGTTGCGCTTCCTGGTGGACTGGCTGGACCGTCACCTGACGTAGGGAACTGGATTTCTAAAACCAAACGGCTGCCCGCGGGCAGCCGTTTTCGTTGGGCCAGCGATCGGCGATCCGACAAGCCTACGGAAAACTCTAGAAATTGCCAACAGTAAAGATCAGACCCCTAGTTTGTCGGGAACGAGCCATCCACCCAAGCGGAATCCAGTCGGCTGCTTTGCACGCAGTCGGTGACGAATTTGACACCGCGAGCGCCATCCTCCACCGTCGGGAAGGTGTCCAGCGGATCGGGCGTGCGCCCTTCCTTGCGGGCGATCAGAACGTTGCAGAAACTCCGGAAGAGATTGGCGAAGGCTTCGAAATAGCCTTCCGGGTGACCGGCGGGGACGCGGACGAAGCGGGCGGCCTCGGGCGATAGGTAGCCTGAGCCACGGGTCAGGATTTGCATGGGCTCCCCCTTCCTCTGCAAGCGCAGGATATTTGGGTTCTCGTGCGACCACGCCAAAGCACCTTTGTCGCCGTAGACGCGGATACGGAGGCCGTTCTCCTCGCCGATGGCGACCTGCGAGGACCAATAGGTTCCGGTGGCGCCCCCTTCGTAACGCAGCAGCATGTAGGCATTGTCGTCCAGCAAACGACCGGGGACCATGATCTCCAGCCTGGCTGCCAGTTTGTCGAT
The DNA here is from genome assembly GCA_041478715.1 of Thermodesulfobiota bacterium. Lineage (GTDB taxonomy): Bacteria > Caldisericota > JANLFM01 > JANLFM01 > JANLFM01 > JAPLHX01. The sequence goes on from JBGOWQ010000044.1 coordinate 2,882, forward strand.
CTCTAGGCAGGTCACGAAGTGAACCAGGTTCTCAATATGCGTGCCGATGTCACCGACGCAACCGGAGATGCCGGAATAGCGGGGGTCAGTGCGCCAGGAGGCCTGGCGGTGGCCGGTATTCTCGATCGGATCGGCCAGCCAACCCTGGGGATACTCGGCAGCGACTACGCGAATTGACCCCAAGGCACCCGAGGCCACCAGACTTCGCGCCTCCCGTACCATCGGGTAGCCGGTGTAGGTGTAGGCCACCATGAACTCTTGCTGAAACTCGCGTGTCAGACGCACCAACTCGTTGGCTTCCTCCAGCGAGAAAGCCAACGGTTTCTCGCAAACGACGCCAATACCCTGCTGTAGGAACGCTTTCGCCACCGGGAAGTGCAGATGGTTGGGGACGGCAATCACTGCAAAATCGATCCGGTCGGGGCGGGCTCCCTCCCGTTGGGCCATCGTGAGGAAATCCGGATAGGTTCGCTCGGGATCCAGACCTACCTCCCGTCCTGTTTCCAGCGTTTGTTGGAATGCTTGCGAGAAGCTGCCGGCGGTCAGTTTGGCTTGGTCGTTCATTGCCATGGCCGCCCGATGAACCGGCCCGATGAAGGAGCCCGTACTGCCGCCCACCATGCCGTAAGATAGGCGCCCGCGTTCGTCGTTAACCATTTCCTTTGTCATCTCATTTTTTCCTTTCCAATGCTTGGGACAGGTCCTTGAAACGATCGCGCAAGGACCGATAGAGGTCTTGGTACAAACCGTACCAATCTCGGTAGAGGTCGGCGGTCCCCCCGTCAGGCTCGGTACGGTTCACCAACTGCACCCAGCCAGCCGTGTTCCAGCCGACCGCTTCAGCAGCCAGGCGGGCCGAGCCATAAGCCGCCCCCTCATCCACGCGCGGGGTCCAGACTTCCCTGCCCAGGTTGTCGGCCAGCATCTGACGCCAAAGACGGCTGCGGGAACCTCCCCCGACCACGCGCAAGGAATCCAAGGAGGTTCCCAGGAAGGCAATCCGCTCGGCCCCCTCCCGCAGAGCGAAGACCACGCCTTCATGGACAGACCGCATCACGTCTGCCTGGTTGTGGAAGGAACTGAGCCCGAAGAGAACGCCGCGGGCATCCGGGTCGCGGTGGGGGGTGCGCTCCCCGTTGAGGTAAGGAAGGAAGAGCAGGCCATGGCTTCCCGCAGGGCTGGATTCCGCTAGGGTCTCAATCTGGCTCAGGGAAAGCCCGGGAGCGCAATGCCGTCGAAACCAGTCCAGCGAATTTGTGGCCGAGAGGATCACGGCCATGTGGTAGAAACTGTCTGCCGTGACATGACGGAAGAGGTGCACGGCTCCTGTCAGATCTACCACCGGGTCGGCCGTGATGGCGACGACCGTTCCGCTGGTGCCCAGGCTAACCATGGCGTCGCCCGGCTTCTCCACCCCGCAACCGTAAGCCGCGGCGGCGTTGTCCGCTCCGCCGGTAACCACTGGGATCCCGCGCAGAGAGGGGATCTCGGCGCACACCAAGGGCCCGATAATGCTACCGGAAGGAACCAGCTCCGGCAATGCCGACTCGGCCAGGCCGAGCTGGTCCAGGATGCGACGGTCCCAGACCCCTTCGCGCACCCGATAAAGGAGGGTGCCGGAGGCATCCGAGGGCTCGATTGCAAGGCGCCCAGTAAGGCGCAAGGCCAGGAAGTCCTTGGGTAATGCCAGTCGCGTCATGCGGGCGAACCGTTCCGGTTCGTGCCGCTTCAGCCAGAGCAGTTTGGGGGCAGTGAAGCCCGTCAGGATGGGGTTGCCGAAGCTGGCCAATACTGCATCCTCCCCACCGTAGTCGCGAGTCAGGTCGATGCACTCTGCGGCGGTGCGCTGATCGCACCAAAGGATGGAGGGGCCGATGGAGCGGCCTTGAGAGTCCAGCATCACCAGGCTGTGCATCTGGCCGCTGATGGAGATGGCCTCGATCCTGGGTTCAGAAGAAGTGGAAAGTTCGGACAAGACTTGTAGCAGGCCGGACCACCAGTCCCTTGGTTCCTGCTCCGCCCAACCCGGATGGGGAGTGGCAAGCGCGAGGGGGCTGCTTGCTTGCTTGAGAATCCGGCCATCGCTCGCTACGAGCAAGCCCTTGATTGAAGTCGTGCCGGCGTCTAGGCCAATGACGGCTGAAGGCATACCATCCTCCTCATAACTGAATTGGGTTCAAAATCATCGGATGATCGCGTTCTAAGAGTAATGATAGTTCGGTTACCGCCTAGAGACGGAAGCTTGGAACAAGACATGCTTACAGCAAATTACTCGTTGTACGGACATTTAATTATAACACCCTGCCGGGGCCTAAACGGTTGCGGGCCCACAACCCCATATCTTCCTGGAAGTCCCAGACTGCTGCATTTACTCCCGGGTCCAAAAGGGGATGCGAGCGATTGGCGGCGAGTGACAGTACGACCTCCCAGGGTGGGATGCCGCTGGTCGCATCGTCTTCCAGCAAGTTGAAGTAACCCATGGCCGTGCTTACCCGCAAGACCTGTTCGAGCGGGAGACCTTCCAGCAAGCCCTTAAGAAAGCCGGCATACAGGCAATCCCCTGCTCCGGTTGAACTGCGGATTCGTAGCGGCCGGTAGGCCGGACACCATTGCTGTCGATCGGCCCACTGGAGAACACTAGCCGGACTCAGTCCGGGAACATCCTGCAGTCGTTTCCGATCGGCTGTGCGAAGGAGCAGTCCCCGTGGGCCGCATTTCAAACCAACAATGGCTGCACCGAACGACAAGAGGCGCTTGGTTAGGCTGACCAGCTCGTCTGATGACAACTGGATAACCGGGGCTAATCCCAGGTGGGTCTGGCAGAGCTCAACGTACCGGGTAGGCTCGAGCATCAGCAGGGCTTCTTCGGCTGATGGCAGAAAAAGATCCACGTGCGGCAGGATTGTCGCCAGGAGAGCCGGCCAGTCCACTGCCGCAGCCTGCCCTGCCGGGTCGAAAAGCGCCATATCCAAAGAGACGATTGCTCCACAGGCCCGCGCTTCCCGAAAGATTAGCGCCAGTTCTCGTCCGCCGTCGATGTAGATCCGGCGCATCAGGGGAGGGTAGCCAAAATGCAGGATGCGGGCTCGCGCAATCAGGTTGAAATCGACGTCCTCCAGGCCGAATGAGTCATTCGGACCCGGATAGTGCAAGAAGATGCGATCCACGCCGGGCGGAGCCAGCACCACCGTATAGGAGCCGGCTATGCCTGGGCATCGGCGAATACCGTCGGTGGATCCCCCTTGGTTCAGGATTTCTACCGTCAGGCGGCCCAGAGCGTCATCGCCAACCCGGGCACAGAATGCCACACTGCTACCGATCCGGGCCAGCGCCAGACCGGTATTGGCTACTGCTCCGCCCGTCCGCAAGGTCGCCGGACCCACGCCAAGAAAAGCTCCCGGGCGAAAGAGTTGTTCGACGGGGAAGTCGCTGCACCCTTGGAAAAGTGGAAAAATGTCCAAACAGAGGTGGCCGGCTATGACGGCATCGAGATCTTTGGTTGTCATACTCTGACGGCCTAACGTACCAGCATGTCCGGCCGCGGGATGCGGGTTCCGTCACTGGCAGAGACTTCCAAGGAAGGCCAGCGACCGCTGCCGGTGAGGAATTCGCGGGAGTCCCCCTGCACGATTAGGGTATCTTCTGATTTCACGCCGCGGATGGAAGGATTCCAAGCGAACGCCTGCCCGTCCCGAACGATCTCCAGCGAGTTTGGCGTCGCCAGGATTTCTCGTCCATTGTAACCGGCAATGCCACCTTGATGGTGCAGCTTCCATTCCTGGGGATAACCCGCCGCGGCGTAGGCCGCCATTCCGGCCTTGAAAATGTTGGCCAGGCTGGTGCCGACCACCGTACGAGCGATCATCTCGGCATCGACGGTGGTTACTTTCACAAGTTTTTCCCACAGCTCGCGGGGAGGAGGGCCGAAGTGTACCAGGCGAGTGAGGTTGGCCACCAAGCCGTATTTCCGTCCACACAAGACCAACATGGCATAGCACTCCAGCCGTTTTTCGGTATCGATCGGGTGACGGTAACGGAAGACCCGCTCATCGGTGGCTACCAGGGTCACCACCGCTTCCACCCCTTCCGACATCGCCCGCTCGCTGATCCGGGCAGCGATCCGATGTTCACTCCAACCCGGTTCCATCTCTCGGGCCGTCTCCTCCAGCGCATCGGTGGTCAGTCGCCCCACTTGGCGGAAGCGAACCACCTCCTCTGGCAGTAACGATAAACGCAGACGGCGCAGCGCTTCGTTTACCTCAATGGCACGCGGAAACGGCCCGTCCGCTCCCAGGCGTCCTGTCCCGACCATGCGCCGGACAGTCTGCTCGCGCCCTTCCCACCAGTCATAGTCAGCCAGAGTGTACCCCTGCCCGGCCAGTTCTTCCTCCATCGCCCGCGGCGCTTCGATCCGGCTGGCCAAGCAGTACTTCCTCCCGGGAAGGAAAAGCAGATCAAAGAATCCCCATTCGCTTGATTTGTTGACGTGGTTGTTCTTTCCTCCCGTGATCCAGGCGAAGGTGTCACGGCGGGAAAGAAGCAAGGCATCAAGCGAGAGCTGACCCATCAGGCCTCGTAGGCTGGATTCTTTGGCCTCCAGTTCGCAACGGGTTGGTTCAAGTAGAGCTCTCTCGTTCGTGGAGATCACGGGCTTCTCCCGCTGGGGCAGGTCATGGCGGGTAGAGCAAGGTCACCAGGGGGAAGAGCACCAGGGTCAGGAGAGTTGACAGCGAGAGCGTGTTCACGACGTAAGCTTGGGTCTCGGCATCGCCCTCGGGAAGGTAGAGCAAGGTAATAAAAGAAGCGGGAAGGATCAGCAGCGTCATCAAGGCGGCTTGAAAACCGCGGTCCAGGTGAAGCAGGCCATCCAGAAGGAAACGGTTGAGGAGTAGAGCCACTCCTACCCAGAGGCACACGCGCAGCAGGCTGGTCAAAGCGGGCAGGGCGATTTGTTTCCAGTTCAACTGGATCTCGTAGCCGATCACGATCCCAATCAAAGGAAGGGTCAGATTGCCGACGATCTCCAGCGTTTTGAGCACGCCCGCCGATAAGGGCCAGCCATCCAGAGCCGGCATCACACCGCTGAGGTTGATGGCGATCCCCAGCAACATGCCCAGCAGCGGAGGGGAGGAGATGAAAGTCCGCAGGGACTCGGCCAGGCTCCGCGAACGGTTGCGCAGGCGCTCCAGGAAAGCCAGCATGAAGCCAAAGAAGAAGATCGCTTGACCTAGATCCATCACTCCCAGCTTGAAGA
>JBGOWQ010000269.1:0-2533 GCA_041478715.1 Thermodesulfobiota bacterium
AGCCAGTCCCCACTTGTACCCGGTTGAAGCATAACCCTAGCAAGGTACCAGAACGAGCATAGGACCAAATCCTTCGCCGTCCGCTTTAGGATTGGCGGAGCTTGTCGGTAAACTCCTTCACTCGGACCGGGAAGCTGCGTCTCCGGATGGCGTTGCGCCAAACGGCTAACGTGGCCACAGGGGCCTTTGCCGCCAGTTTTTCCAGTTTCGCCATCGTCTTTTTTCCGCCAATAAATCCGAACGTGCAGAAGAAAGCCAGCTTTGGTAACCGGCCCTCGAAGTGCTGCAGGTAGGCGCGCACCGGCGGCGTAGGGGCATTGCCCCAAACCCCGGTGCCGATCACAATCAGGTTAAATCGGCTGGGGTCCTGCTTGGGAGGCTGGATTTGGACTTCCTTCTGAGTGGCGCGGCATCTGCCTCCCTGGGGCACGATCTCCTCCAGTGGGCATTCCAGCGAGCGGGCAATGGCTTCTCCCACCCTGCGGGTGATTCCGCCACTGCTGTAGAATACGACCAGCGTCTTATTGGGTTCCATGGCGTTGATCGTAGCACAACTGAAATCTCGGAACGGCAGGATCTCGTTTCCCGATTGACCAATCCCCCAATACTGGGCTACGAACATGCATTGCCGTGAGCCAACTCGCCTTGCATCATTGTGGTAGGATTCTGCGGAAATCTATACACAATCTTGCCGTTGTCTTCATCGTTCCTTCATCCGGGGTTGCGATGATCGAGGCGAACGAAGAGAAAGGAGCATTTTGAATATGATGGGTTATGAACGCATGATCGGTTATGGTGGACATGGTTTTGGCTGGGGTGGGATTCTGATCGCTGCGGTGTGCGGACTCCTGCTGCTGGCGTTGGTGATTTGGGTGGTAATGATGCTGGTACGCAACTCCCGTCGCGGTTACATGGCGGGTCCAATGGCAGGTCCGATGCCGATGTGCACCCACGGTCACGCTCACGGTGGAGACGACCGAGCCTTGGCAATCGTGAAGGAACGCTACGCCAAGGGCGAGCTAACCAAAGAGCAGTTCGACCAGATGAAACAGGATTTGATGAACTAAGGCTTTTTCCCCTCCTTTTTGGCAAAACCCCTGCCTCTGGCAGGGGTTTTTTATTGCACACAAAAGGCGCCCTGGTGAAAAAGGGCGCCTTGGATTCCCTCCGCATCACTATTTTCACATTTGGCCAGGGGAGAAGGTTCCAACGACTCAGAACCTTTCTTGGCGTGTGAAGTTTCGGGAGAAACGGATGGTGAGGTCCGCCGGAAACCCCGGGTCCTTCCGTCCACCGCAAGGGGGGGGGACAAGAAAAGGCCGCCCTTGCGGGCGGCCTTCTTCAATTCTTTTGGATCCGGGGAGTGGTTCGGCGCTAGTGTCCGCCCATCATCCGGTAAAGGTAGACAGCGGTCTCGGCGCGGAAGGCAGAGGTGTTGAAGTAGTAGGTGTAGGTGCCGGGACCGGCGTCGGGCCACGTGATCTGGTGCGGATCGTCGGGCACTTTCAGGATGCCGTACTGAATGGCCGTGCCGACATACTGGTAGTACCAGTTCTCCGCGGTGAAGGGGCGCAGGTCATAGCCGGGAATGCCGGTGGCCGGTTCTTCTGCTACATAGAGGGGCGAAGCGCTGACCGGGTTGACCAGGGGCCAGCCCTGGGCACGGGTGATGATCGCAAAGATCTGGGCCTCGGTGACGGATTCGCGCGGGCGGAAGGTGCCATCGGGGAAGCCGGTGACCAGTCCCTTGTCCGCTGCGACCTGGATATAGGGCCAGGCCCAGGCGTCATCGGCGGAAAGGTCGGGGAAGGGCGGGCGGCTGATGCTGGCGGGGATGGTATAGCCCATCGCCAGGTCGATCATCTTGCAGAACTCGGCTCGGGTCACGGGCAGCTCAGGCTTGAAGGTGCGATCGGGATAGCCGTTGATCACCCCGGCCTTAACCATGACCATGATCTCGTTGTAGGCCCAATAGAAGCTGGGCACGTCCGGGAAATTGATCACCGGTGGCGGGGGCGTGGAACTGACGTAGACCCCGGCCGAGCTGGAGAATTGGCTGCCGCTGGCCGTGAAAACGGCCATGTTGGTGAGCGTCTTGCCAGGGGTCACCCCCGGGGCGATGGTCACGCTGACGATCATTTGGAAAACCTGTTGCGCCGACAGATAGCCGATGTTCCAGGTGTAAGTGTTGCCGCTCTGGCTGCTCGGCAGGGGACTGAAGGAGGGGGTCGTCAGGTTGGGATCCAGGGTATACACCAGTACGGCATTGGCGACGCTGCCGTTCGACACGTTATTGGCGATCACGGTGAAGGTCACCTTACTCCCCGCGGCGGCGTTCGCCGGATCCACTTTCTGGGAAAGGGTGAACTGGGGAGCGGCAACGGTCACAGCCGGGGATTGGGCGCTGGTATTGATCGGCAAAAAGCCAGGATTGGTGCGGCCCTGAAAGTTCACCGAGTTGATGATAGTGGTGCCCGCCGGGACGTTGGCGGCCACCTGCAGGTCTAACGTCATCTGCAGGGCTTGGTTCGGG
>JBGOWQ010000123.1:0-4631 GCA_041478715.1 Thermodesulfobiota bacterium
CTTTGTAAGCGGTTACGGCTAATTCCAAATCTTGTGTGTTCGGCATGCTGCTGATCCTCCTTTGATCTAGGTTCTAATCTTTATTGCCCCCGCACGACCTTGCAAAGGACATCGGGAATGCTTCGAATGCAGGTCAGATCTATTCCAAACGCAGTCCCTTCAACTACTATTCCCAAGGACTCTTGGACGACTGATTTTGGAAAAGAGCCTCGCCAGTAAACGCCCTACGCCGATAATGATTCCGTCTGGTAAGAAGATCATCACCAGGATGTAGGACAAACCATACAGAATGTCCAGGTATCTCTCGATGGAACGGAACAATTCCGGAATCAAGACGAAGAACATGCTGCCCACGATCGGTCCATACAAGGAGCGCTTGCTACCCAGCAACGGGATGAAGAAAATCGATACAGACGTGAATACATTGATGTCCACGGATGATATGGAGCCCGTGTAGTTGACGTACAAAGCCCCACCCAAGCCAGAAAGCAAACCAGCAATGGAGTAGGCAAGCAGCTTGTACTTGAATGAATTGATTCCGGTCGCTTGGGCCAGATCCTCATTCTCCGCAATCAGCGTGAAGATCTTGCCGACCCGAGTATTGATTAGCCAGGCAATGAAAGCAACAATGACTACCGCAAAGAAAATCACCAATAAAAAGTAGTTGTCGCTGCCCAGTAGCAAATTCAATCCGTTAATCTGAACGCCGCTCCGCCCTCCGGTGATGGGGTACAACGCCTCAATCAACTTGGGGATCAAAATGGCTAGTAGGAAGGACGCCATTCCGGCATAGAAACCCTTGGCTCGGCTGGTGGAAAGGAAGAACAGAATGGCCAAAAGGGCAGAAATGAGTGCCCCTAAAAGAATCTGAAGAGCAGGGGACACATTGGTCAATCTTTGCAGGACTACACATGTGTAGGCTCCCAGAGCCATAGTAGCGGAATACCCGTAGAATGACTGACCCGTTTTGTAAAATAATAACCAGGCCACATAACCCTGAATAATAAACAGATATAAATACCCGATCACCCATTGCGTATATCCACCGGTGAAAACGAATAGTGCCGGCAATGCGAGTACGAATGGTAAAAGGATCCTTGGTAGATTGCGTCGGATAGTCATTGGACTTCATCCTCCGTTGGCAAGAACAAGCGTCGGTTCATACCGAACGCTCGCTTCCCAGGATTCCTTTGGGAGCAACGATTAAAATGGCAAACAAGATCACGTACAATGCCACACTTTGCCACATTCCCCCCAACCAATAGCCGGCAAAACTGATCACAACCCCCATGATCAAGGCGCTGATCATGCCGCCCCATACATTGCCGATACCACCGACGATGGCAATAATGTAACCCAAGAAGCACAAATCCCAACCTGTGTTGACGGTCAAGTTATAGAGAACACCCCAAAAAAACGCTCCGATGAATCCCAAAATATGTCCGATCCCGGATACAAGGCTATAAACAAATTCCACGTTGATACCAACCAACTTCGCCATCTTCAGATTCTGTGACGTTGCAATCCAGGATTTTCCGGTTTTGGTCGTTTTCTCTAAGAAGCGCATGATGAGAAGGATGCTGAAGGCAATGGCGATGGCGATTACTTTATTGATGTCTACCGCAACATCTGCAATGAAGAGCGTGCCAAGCTTTGGCAGCTCGATGGATATTGTGGGTCGGGGAAAAAAGTTCTTGGTCAACCCCGCCACAATGGTAGCTATGCCGAAAGTGATAATGAAGAATAAGGTAAGGTCATTTCCCTTTTTCTTAATCAACGGATTCAGCAGGAACTGCTGAATTCCAAAACCGATCACGAAACTGGTGAGCAGTCCTGCCAAGATCGCCGGCCAAAGTCCATATGGCAATAGCAGCCAAGTTGTGAAGGCCCCGAACGTGCCAATGGTTGCGATCGCGTAATTCAGGATCCCGGTGACACCATAGATTAAGGCGACACCCATGACCGGCAGAGAAAGAATGCCTCCGATAATGATTCCAGTGATTAGTCCTTGCAAAACCATTTGGCAAATTCCTCCAACAAATAGAACCTATGCGCCTAAATACAGGCTCTTTATGAGATCCCGATCCAATTGCTGAGCGCGTTCTGTGAACCTAATTTCACCGGCTTCCAAGCCATAAACTCTGTCCGCGATATCGAGTGCCTTAATACTCTGCTCTGAAAGGACGATGGTGATCCCAGTTTCATCGCGCAAATCCCGGAGTATTGATAAAAGACTCCCAACCACTTTGGGTGCCAAGCCCAGAGAAAGCTCATCAATCATCAAGGCCTTCACATTCGCGGCAATCCCCATGCCAATCGCCAGCATCCTCTGCTCTCCGCCGCTCAGTGTGCCCGCCAACTGCCTGGTTCGATCCTGCAATTTCGGGAATATGCGGTAAACCCTATTGAGTATTTCCTCGGTGGAACGTTTATTTTGGAAAAATGCTCCCAGCTGCAAATTCTCCTTTACGGGCATCGAGGGAAAGAGATTTCCTTCTTGCGGAATCAGCATTAAACCCATCTTCCTTCTTTGAAACGGTCCCAGTTTGGTGATATTGCGGTCGCGGAATTTTAGGGATCCTTCCTTTGGCTTCAGAAGGCCGGCTACAGTCTCCAAAAATGTCGTTTTGCCAGCGCCGTTCGGACCAACAATGGCCACAATTTCTCCTTCAAACACGGAGAAATTTACTTTTTTTAGGGCTGCATAGGAACCGTAGGTCACAGTCAGGTTTTCCGCTTCCAGCAACAAGGGCGGCATATTTACTCCTCCAGCTCCAAATAGATGTTCAAAACCTCCTCATTCTGCCGTATCGAATCCGGGATTCCTTCCGCCACCTTTTCCCCCTCATTGAGCACGTAAATCCAGTCTGACGTGCGCATGATGGGTTTGATCTCGTGTCCGATTTGTAAGATCGTATATCCTCTGGATCGCAGCTCCTCCACGATCTCGCAGATCTGGAGGGTCTCTGGTCCAATCAATCCTCCCAACAACTCATCCAGCAACAGGAGCTTGGGCTTTGTGGCCAGCGCTCGTCCCAATTCCACAAATTTCATTTCCAACGGGGCAAGGCTGATCACCGGTCGATTCGCTTTCTCGCTAAGACCGAGAAATGAAAGGATGTCGCGGATTCGTTGTTCATGTTCCTGCAAATCGTAGTGGTGCTCTTTTAATAACCCGGCATAGATATTTTCGGATACGGATAAATTCGGAAAGATATTTCTCAACTGATAGGTTCGAGCGATACCTAGCTGACAAATCTCATAGGGTGGTTTTCGAGTGCAAGAGTTGGTCTCCAGAAAGAGAATCTCCCCGGAATCCGGTTTCAAAGAACCGGCAATGATGTTAAAAAGCGTGGTCTTGCCGGCGCCATTGGGTCCGATCAATGAAGTAATTTTGCCGGTTTCAACGGTAAGGCTTACGTCTTTTAGCGCCGCCAGTCCCCCGAACATTTTTGTGATGTTTTTTACTTCTAGCATGTTCGTGAAAGCTCCATTCCGATTTAGGAACTCTGGCAATCTCGGTCCCCCTGTCGCGGAAAAGCGACAGGGGGACCAAACCTTCAATCTAAACTACGGGTTGGCAGGATAGGCTTGACCCTGCTCCAACTTCGTGAGGCCCTTCATGATGTCCAGCACTTGCTGGGCATCCTTTTTGGGTGTAACGACCTTTTTGATCAGCACTTCGTGTAACGGGAAGCTGGGGTCAAGCCCGGCCCCCGTTTGGAATTGGATGATGGCGCCGGTCGAACCAGCGTTGCTTCCATAGGCGTCAAGAGGCCCCATTGGGCTGATGCAGACGTTTTGAAAGGAGGTTTGGTGCATGGTGTCGATTAACAGGTTGTGGTCGACCAATCCTTGGGGACCGGCTTTCTTTACGGCTTCAATGAACCAGTAGATAGCTTGGTAGTGGTTGTTGGTATACGCTTCGGGATAGGCGTCTTTACCATATTTTGCTTTCCATTTGGTGACAAAGTCGGCCCAAGCAGGTACTGTGGGATCGTGATCGGCCAGGGTGTAAATGTTTTCTGCGCCGTAGGATCCCGTAATCTTCGCGCCACCCATATTAGAGTAGGTCGGGTCATAGAGGAAGTACTTCGGCACGGCTCCAGCATCCCGCAGTTGCTTCGGGAAGCTGAACCAACCAGCGCCCATATACGCACAGTAGAGCGCATCGGGATTGGCTTGCTTGATGATTTCCACTTCAGTGGCGAAATCCGTCTTGTCAAGCGGAGTGTAGATAATGGGGGCAAGCTCGAAGGGTTTGCCATTCTGCTCCCAGTAGGCTTTCAAGCCCATGCCGTTGCTGTAACCCCAGTCGTAGTCTCCTCCGACAAAGGCCACCTTTTTAGCTCCGTTCTCGGCGAAGAATTGGCCGGCGAGGTAGCCGCAGTAGTAATCCGAATACCCGTAGTAGCAAACCCACTTTGAGAGCGTGACTTCCCCGGGGGGCATATACTTGGACATGCTGAGGTGTCCACCTACGATCGTGGGTAGCTTGTATTGGGGGGCGAGTTGGCAAGGAACTCGAATTTCTGTTTCCAGGGCAGCTCCAATGATCAGATCCGGACCCCAGGTTTCGACTTCTCGCTGCAGCTTCTTCTGGAAGCTGGAGGGTTTGGTTTCGGTGTCGA
>JBGOWQ010000252.1:0-2741 GCA_041478715.1 Thermodesulfobiota bacterium
AGTCCTTCGCCCACCCCGTCCTTCAGCCCTTCGCCCAGTCCATCTCCTTCGCCCAGCCCCACGGCTACGCCTTCGTCCCCGTTTTCCTACTCGCCAACCCCTTCAGTAACACCCTCTCTTAGCCCAACACCTACGACGAGTCCAACTCCCTCGCCTACTTCATCTCCCTCGCCCAGCCCCACAACTACACCTTCCGTCACGCCGACCCCCACGGAAACACCCACACTCCCCACCCCTTCCACCTCCCCGGCTGTCGTTGTCGGTGAACTGCAAGCGCGAAACTTTGTGTCCCAATTCCTGGACGCCCTTAAGAACGGTAGCCTCTCCACCGCCAGTCTGATGACGAGCGATCACTTCAAGACGCTGGAGCCATTCTATTTCTCCGTTCCCAGCAACTTTTACTCCAGTTTGGACTATCAGATCACCCGCTCGGAACAAGCGGGGGAGACGGTCTGGGTCTATACTCATGAAACCTGGACCGGTGGACCGGGAGATTACAAGTACCTGGTGATCGCCGGGGTGGAAACCCTTTTAATCGACGAGGTGCAACCGGCGGAGTAATCTCCCCGATGAAAACGGCGCGAGTCTTGGCCATCCCATGACGGATCCTGGCTACGAATTCTTTCTCGCAAGCAGCCTGGCACTCTTTTTTCTAGTGGGCCTGCTGTTCGCCCGGAGACGAGGGTTCTCGCCGGGAAAGACTGCTATCATCCTGGGCCTGGTCGTGTTGGCCGCCCTCGTGGGAGCCCGGCTTTGGAATCTCGTCACCAATCCGGCGTATTACGTTGGGCAGCCTGAGGCCTGGTTCCAGCTGCACTTGACCGGTTTTTCGCTCTACGGAGGCCTGCTGTTGGGAGCAGGCACCGGACTCTTGTTGACCCGTCTCTTTCGCTGGTCACCCCTGCGACTGGCAGACGCGCTGATCCCGGCAGTAGGGCTGGCAATAGCCGTGGCTAAAGTCGGTTGTTTCTTCAACGGCTGCTGCTACGGGCTGCCCACCGACTTGCCCTGGGGGGTTACCTACCCGTCCGGCAGCCTGCCTTATTTGGACCAGTTCTCCCGCGGCTGGATCCTGTTTTCCGCCCAGTCCCTGCCCATGCACCCCACCCAGCTCTACGAAGCCCTGGCGGGTTTGTTGGGGGGTGCGGGAGCTTTCTGGTTGCTGAACAAGAAGTTGCCGGACGGCGTGGTTTTCTGGGCTTTCGTGCTCTGGTTCAGCGCCTGTCGCTGGTTGATCTCTCTGGTGCGCGCCTCCGGTTCGGTGCTGCTGGTCCGTCATTGGTTGGATCCCGTCCTCTACGCCTTGCTGATCGCCATCGCAATCCTGATGCTCGTCCGCAGCGCTCGGATCGGGAACCGGATCCACACCAGCATGGGACTCCGTCCCGCCCGTCCAGAACTGAAGGAGGAAAACGAGAATTGATGCCAGAGATTCGTCCCTACCGGGATGACGACGCCGAGCAAGTTGTGCGAGTCAGCAACGCGGCCTGGCCCGATCACCCGACCACCGTGGAGGAGCTGCGCTTCCATGACGAAAATGAAGACCCCAAATGCCGCCATGCCCGTTTTGTGGCCGCAGAAGGGGACCAGATGATTGGCTATGGCCACTACGGCCAATTCTCCGATATGTATCACCCTCGTAAATTCTATCTTGAGATCTCCGTCCATCCGGATCATCACCGCCAGGGAATCGGCTCGGCACTCTACGACCACCTTTGCCAGGCGCTGCAGCCATTCGAACCGCTCAGCCTGAGAACCTGGGTGCTGGAAACCTATTCCCCCTGCTTGGCGTTTTACCAAAAGCGTGGCTTCATCGAAGACATGCGGTTGTGGGAATCGATTTTGGATCTGGAAACCTTTGATTCCACTCCCTATCATGGCCTGGCGGAGCGGTTGGAAGGGGAGGGATTATTCATCCGCAGCTTCCAGGATTTGGCATCGGACTCCCTGCGGTATTGGAAGATCTTCCAGCTGCTGGAGGAGGTGATGTCCGATGTCCCCTACCCGGAAGAACATACGAAAATGTCCTTCGAGTACTTCCAGGGGGATTTCTTGAGTCCAAACCTGCTGCCGGAGGGCTATCTATTGATGCTCGCCGGAGAGGAATACGTTGGGATCTCCAACCTTTGGCGCTTTGCTGTGGACAGCGACTTGCAGCAGGGAATCACCGGGGTCCGCCGGGCCTACCGCCGCCGTGGCATCGCCTTGGCCTTGAAACTGGCCGGCATCCGCTACGCGCAGGAACAGGGAAAACGCAGGATCCGGACCAACAATGAGATTGGCAACCAGCCGATGCTGGCTCTAAACGAGAAGCTGGGATTCGTGCGCCAGCCGGCCTGGATCAGTCTGCGGAAAGCGCTGAAAGAAGAAAGCTAGTGGCCGTCACGATTCGTCCCCGCGGCGATTCCGACTGGGAAGGATTGGTGGAGATCGCCAATGCCGTATGGCCCGACCATCCGGTCGATGTGGAGCAATGGCGCTACTTCGATCAGCATCAGGATGCCCGTTGCTATCACCGGATTTGGGTCGCGGAAGTAGAGGAAGCCATCGTCGGCTACGGCGAGCTCAGTCAAAACCCGGAAATGTACCATCCACGCAAATACGAGCTCGAGCTCGCCGTGCTGCCGCAGTGCCGCCGGCAAGGGATCGGATCCGCCCTCTACCGAACACTTCAGCAGGAAATGCAACACCGCAATCCTTTGTCGTTTCGGATCTCGGTCTATGAACCCTACACCGATTCC
>JBGOWQ010000076.1:0-6144 GCA_041478715.1 Thermodesulfobiota bacterium
CCTGGTACGGATGACCAAGCAAGGTGGACTGACTGCCTATTTGGGCACCAACGATGCCCGCGAAGTGGAACGACGGATCGAGCAAGGGGATTTGAAGGCTACAGAAGTATACGAGTCAATGGCCTACCAGATCGCGAAGGAGATTGGAGCGATGTCCACCGTATTCAAGGGTCAAGTGGACCGGATCATTCTCACCGGTGGGCTTGCTCACTCCCATCGTCTAATATCCTGGATCGAGGGTAGGATCCGTTTCATCGCGGAAGTCGTCGTCAAACCTGGAGAAGGCGAAATGGAGGCACTGGCTGCCGGTGGCCTGCGTATCTTGCGTGGAGAGGAGCTGGCAAAAGATTATGTCTCATAATTTTTCGCAAGTGTTGGCACAAGCCAAAGCGTTTCCCGTTCAGAAAGCGGCCGTAGTCAGCCCGGAAGAAGAGAACACCTTGTGGGGGATCGAAGAAGCCCGTAAGGCCGGTTTGGTTGCCCCCATCCTGCTGGGCGATGAGGGCAAGCTGCGTAAATTGGCAGCAAAGCTCGATCTGGCGCTGTCGGACTACCAGTTGATTCCCTGCCGCAGCGCCGAGGACAGTGCTACCCTCGGAGTGGATCTCTGCCGCAGCGGACAAGCCGATCTGTTGGTGAAAGGCTTCCTGCCGACTCCCATATTCTTGCGTGCCGTGCTGCAGAAAGAGAGGGGGATTGCTTCCGGCAAGTTACTGTCGCACGTGGCGATCTTCCAACTAGATTCGATGGACCGCCTGCTGTTTCTCACCGACGGGGGCATGGTCGTGTTGCCTACGTTGCAACAGAAGCTGGAAATCCTAAAGAACGCCCTGGAAGTCTGCCACGCGCTAGGGATCGTTGAGCCGAAAGTGGCAGTGCTGGCTTCGGTAGAAACTGTATCGGAGGAGCTTCCCGCGACCACCGATGCGGCAATCCTGGCGATGATGTGGCGGAGGAAGCAAATCAAGGGCTGCATCCTGGACGGGCCGCTCGCGCTGGATAACGCCATCAATCCCGATGCCTTGAGAGAGAAAGCGATTGATAGCCCTGTCGGCGGATGCGCAGACCTGCTGCTGGTTCCCAACATTGAGTCGGGCAATCTGCTAGGAAAATCGCTCGTGCACTTTGCGGGAGGGTTGATGGCGGGAGTGATTCAGGGGGCTCGCGTACCGATCGTTTTGGTCTCCCGCGTAGATCCGCCCGAATCCAAGCTCTATTCTATGGCAGTCAGCACCATGATCGCGTGCCAGCGCAAGGATTCTTGAGCCAATTCGATCTCCCGCGGATCGTGATCTTCGCCGGTCCGGCCGGCTCCGGAAAAAGTGAAGTCAGTGTCAACGTGTGCCGGCTATTGAAACAACGAGAACTGGTGGCATTGGTTGATTTGGATATCGTGAAACCGCTCTTCCGCCTGCGAAACATGCGGCAATATCTGGAACCCTTTCACATCCGCTTGATTTCATCCGGAGAACAATGGGATGTCTCCGACCTGCCCGTGTTACCGGCAGATCTGGGCAGCTGGCTTTTGTCCGATTCACGCGTAGTGATTGATCTGGGCGGAGAGGGAGCCGGCGCGCGGGTGATCCGCCAATACCAATCGGTCCTCGATGGGCAAGACGCTGAGATGTTCTTGGTGGTGAATCCGTACCGACCCTTCTCCACTACCGCAAAGGCACTGGCCCTGCAATTGGCGGAAATCGAGTCTTTCACCGGACTAACGATCCACCATCTGATATCCAATCCCCACTTGAAAGAGTACTCCTCTTTGGCGAAAATACTGTCTGGGCATCAGGTCGTAGAGGAATTTGCTTCCTTAAGCGGCAGGCCCATTCTGTTCTTGGCCGTCCAGGAGGACCTGGTCTCCGCTGTAAGCAAGGCTGTAACAGCGTCGGTCCTGCCCATGAAGCTATTCATAAGACCTCCCTGGGAGGTACCGGATGTCAGAAAGGAGGAGCATGAAGAAAGTCGTCATTAGCGATGATTACTGCAAAGGCTGTGAGCTTTGTATTTCCGTTTGCCCGTTGCATGTGTTGGCTCTTTCGTCACGCCTGAACAAGCAGGGGTACCACCCGGCGGAACTGATCGATGAAGAGAAGTGCAACAACTGTACGTTTTGCGCCCGAATTTGTCCGGATGCGGCGATTGAAGTATACAAACCGGTGCCGGTTTTGGCCGGAGGGGAGAAGAAGGACTAACCATGGAACGAGTACTGATGAAGGGGACGGAGGCCTGCGCGGAAGCGGCAATCAAAGCAGGATGCCGCTATTTCTTCGGTTATCCGATCACCCCCCAAAACGAAGTAGCGAGCTACATGTCCAAACGGATGCCTGTAGTAGGCGGGGTCTACTTGCAGGGAGAAAGCGAGTTGGCGTCGATCAACATGGTGATGGGGGCATCGGCTGCCGGCGCTCGAGCGATGACTTCCTCCTCTTCCCCGGGGATCTCCTTGATGCAAGAGGGAATCTCGTACATGGTCGGCTGTCAGTTGCCGGCGGTGATTGTCAACTTTGTCCGTGGCGGACCCGGTTTGGGCGGAATTGGACCGGCCCAATCCGACTACCTGCAGGCGACCAAGGGCGGAGGTCATGGCGACTACAACCTGGTTGTGCTGGGACCCTCTTCCATCCAGGAACTGGTGGATTTGATGAAGGACGCCTTCGAGATTGCTGATCGCTATCGAAATCCGGTAATGGTCCTGGCAGATGGCATCATCGGACAGATGATGGAAGCGGTGCAGTTCAAGTTTGAAATCGATCCAATGACGTTGCCGACAAAGACTTGGGCGCTCGATGGCGCAAAAGGTCGCAGCAAACGGTTGATCAATTCCTTGGACCTTGTGCCGGAGAGGTTGGAACAGCATAACTGGAACCTCCAAGCTAAATTCACCCAGGCCGCCGAGACCGAAGTGCGCTGGGAAGAGTTCATGCTGGACGATGCCGAAACCGTTCTGGTCTGCTTCGGTACTGTAGCCCGCATTGCGAAGAAAGCGATCGAGAATGCCCGGCAGAAGAGCATCAAGGTGGGAATGATCCGTCCGATCTCTCTCTGGCCCTTCCCCCAGACACCGTTTAACAAGGTGATGGCTGGAGCGAAGCGATTCCTGGTCGTGGAGATGAATGCCGGTCAAATGGTGCAGGATGTGCGGTTGGCTGTCTGCTGCCAGCGGCCGATCCGCTTCAGCGGCAAGCCCGGCGGCACGACCTTTAACCCGGAAATGATTGAGAAATTGATCTGGGATCTGGAGGAGGAAGACAAACGATGAGTACGCAAACCTATCGACCCCTGTATCAAAGACCACGATCACTTTCTCCTGTGCGGAACAGCTATTGCCCGGGGTGTCATCACGGGATCGTTCATCGCCTGCTGGCCGAGCTGATCGATGAACTGCAGATCCAGGAAAGATCGGTGATTGTGGCTCCGGTGGGTTGCTCGGTCCTCGCATACAACTTTTTCGAAATTGATGCGATTCAAGCCGCACACGGTCGGGCACCCGCAGTGGCTACAGGCATCAAGCGGGTTCATCCGGAAATGGTGGTGATCACCTACCAGGGCGACGGAGATCTGGCGGCCATCGGCACGGCAGAAATCGTCCATGCCGCTAATCGGGGGGAGCGGATCACCACAATTTTTATCAACAACGCCAATTTCGGTATGACCGGTGGACAAATGGCCCCCACCACCCTGATCGGGCAAAAAACGGAGACGACGCCGGAAGGTCGGGATCCCTTGCGCAACGGTTTCCCGCTCCGGGTGTCGGAAATGATCGCTTCGCTTACCGGCCCAACCTACGTTGCCCGTGTGGCGGTCTACACTCCTCCCTTGGTAGCCAAAGCCCGCAGTTCCATCAAGAAAGCGTTGCTGGCACAGATCGAAGGGAGAGGATTTGGTTTCGTGGAAGTCCTGTCCACCTGTCCCACCAACTGGGGATTGACGCCATTACAGGCGACCAAGTGGCTGGAAGAGAACATGGTTCCGTACTATCCGCTGGCGGAATTCGTGGGAGGACCCCAGGGATGACGCACGAACTCCTTTGTGCAGGCTTTGGCGGTCAGGGCGTGATGCTGATGGGTCAGCTGCTGGCCTACGCCGCAACCATGGAGGGAAAGGAAACCACGTTTTTCCAATCGTACGGACCGGAAATGCGGGGGGGAACCGCCAACTGCCAAGTGGTGATTTCCGATAACCCGATCAGCTCTCCCGTCCTTTCTTCGCCCCAAGTTGTGATCGTGATGAACCGGCCTTCCTTCGAGAAATATGAACCGATGGTGCACTCCGGTGGGATCCTTTTCGTCAACAGTTCGTTGATTGACTTGGTTTCCCAACGTGCGGATATCGAGGCGCACTACATTCCGGCCTCCCAGATCGCGCAATAAATTGGCAATACCCTAGTGGCGAATCTGGTGATGACCGGGGCCTACGTCGAAAGACTGCATCCAGTCGCATCCGCATCCATCGAGGCGGTGCTGAAGAAGACCCTGACCGGTCGGAAGGCGCAATACCTGGCCCTCAATTTGGAGGCGTTCCTGCGCGGAGCGGCCTTTATCAATCAGACAAAGGAGCAGGCAACATGAGTCGATTACTGGAGGAATTCCTCATCCAAATCCAAATGCCCTCTGTTTCAGGCGAAGAAGCGGAATTTGCCAAGTACCTCCAGCGAACCTTCACCGGTCTTGGTCTGAAGGCGGAGCTGGATTCCGACGGAAATATCCTGGCCGTACTGCAAGGGAACCCACAACGGGAACCGCTTTGTTTTGCGGCGCACTCCGATACCGTGCCCACGGCGCCTGTGCGCTATCGAGTGGAGGGAGACTGGGTTCGCACGCAAGGAGACTCCATACTGAGCGCAGACGATAAGGCCGCCACCAGTATCTTGGTCGAACTCGTTCATGCCTTGCAGGAGGATCGGATTCCCCACGGTGACTTGGAAATCCTGATTACCTGCCAGGAAGAGGTGGGGCTCTACGGAGCCAAAAGCTTCGATCCCAACCGGTTACGCTCGCAAAAAATCCTTGTCCTGGACCACAACGGACCCGTAGGAGGCGTGATCAAGAGCGCTCCGTATGCCAATCGGCTGCAGTTCGAGTTTTCCGGAAAAGCGGCCCATGCCGGTGGGGAACCGGAGAGAGGAATCTCGGCGATACAAGCGATGTCTGCAGCGATTGCAGAGATGCCATTGGGCCGCATCGATGAAGAAACCACAGCTAACATCGGCATCGTTTCCGGTGGAAATGCCACCAATATCGTTCCCGATTTTGCTCTGGCGCAGGGGGAAGCCCGGTCACGGTCCCCGCAGAAGCTGGAGCGCCAGACCGAGGTCATGCTGCAAGCCGCGAAACGAGCTTCTGAATCGCTTGGAGCCAGCGTTAAGGTAGATCTGAAGGCCGATTATGCAGGGTATGCCTTCCCTCCCGACGATCCGCTGCTGGCCTGGTTGCGAGCGGCCGCACTGGAAATCGGGCTCACATTCTTTACCCTCGATGCCGGTGGTGCCTCGGATGCGAATGTTTTCAATGTGAAGGGTCGAAAATCCGTGGTGCTAAACTGCGGCTACAATAACCCGCATACCTTCCAGGAAGAGGTCTCTTTTCCGGAAATGATGCGATTGCTCGACTATGCAAAGATTCTAATCCAGAGGAGCTGAATGGAGAGACGGCTCAAGCAGAGCATGATCTACCAGGGCAAAGTACTGTCCTTGGAGAAGGTGGAGGTGCTCCTGGCTTCCGGCAGAAAAACGGAACGTGAGATTGTCTATCACCCCGGCGCGGTAGCCATCTTGGCCGTCAACCAGAAAGAGGAAATCTTGCTTGAGCGTCAATACCGCTCGGCACTGAATGACGCGACCTGGGAAATACCGGCTGGGAAACTAGAACCGAACGAAAGCCCGTTGAAATGCGCCCAGCGTGAGCTTTTGGAGGAAACGGGCTACGAAGCCGCTCATTGGCAACACCTTCATTCCGTTTACACCTCCCCTGGTTTTACCGACGAAGTGGTCCACCTGTTCTTGGCCGAAAAGCTCCGGCTGCGGAAAGCAAACCCGGAATTCGACGAAGAAATCACGATCTGTTTCTATTGCCAAGCCGATTGGGAAACGTTTTTTACTACCAAGGAAATTGTGGATGGGAAAACCCTGCTCGCACTGTATTA
>JBGOWQ010000179.1:0-3543 GCA_041478715.1 Thermodesulfobiota bacterium
ATGAAAACAAGGCGGATATTTTGGGTGGCAATGCCGCCCGCCTGCTTGGATTATTGGAAAACTAGCATCGGTTGTTCAGTATTTTTGCGCCGGCAATGGCGCACAAATTAGCACCAGGAGCCTTATTTCCGAAATGGAAGAAATGGTGAAAGGAAAAGAGCAATGGTCACAAAATACTTCATCCATGTAGATGATGTGAAACCGGCCGATGTGGGCGATGCGGAAGGTTTTGATGGAGTGGATTCTCGTTTGGTGATTGCCGATACGACGGTCGGTTCCGAGAAAGCCTGCCTTTTTCGCGTCGTCTTTCCCAAGGGCGCCTACCATGGTCCCCATTTTCACACTGAATCGGACGAACTTTTATATGCCCTGCGGGGGAAGGCGATCCAATGGGTGCAGGGGGTGGAGTACATTATGACTCCCGGCTCGGCCATGATCATTCCCAAGAACGTAGTGTATTGGATGCGAAATGATTGGGACGAGCCCTTCGAGGTTGTCGGCATCTATCCAGAGGTTCCCAGTTTCTATCTGACAGGGCAGCAAATCCCCCAGGATTGGGCACAATACGGTTTTACTCCCCGCCCCTAGGGACGCCAGAAAGGATTCGCCATGACCAAAGAAGAAGTATTCGAGTTATCCATGGAGCCGGAGTGGCGGCAGGATACCTTGCGGGCCTATGAAACCATCGAATCGATGGGTGCGCGCGTGAGGCTTCTGAAAGAAGAGGATGTGCTGGAAGTGCTAGACGGTGCGTTCGACATGCATGTTCATGCGTATCCGGATCCATTGATCGATACCGGTTGGGATCAAGTTCAGATCACTAAGATGGCGACCGACATCGGGATGGGCGGCTGTAATTTCAAATCTCACACGTTCCCCTCGGCGGCAACCGTACCGTTTGTCAATCTAGTGGTGGAAGAATATGCCAAGAGCATTGGCAAAAAGCCGGCCCGTGCCTATGGCGGGATCGTGCTCAACTATTTTTCGGGAGGTCTCAACCCCGATTCCGTCGAGATGGCGGCCCGGTTAGGCGCGAAAACCGTCTGGTTGCCCAGCCATGATTCCGCCCATCACAACCGGGTGATCAACGACCCCGGCACCCATTGGATCGAATTGCTGGACGAAAATGACAAACCGGTGCCGGAACTTATGAAAATTTTCGAGATCATCGCGGCCAACGATATGATCCTGGATCCGTGCCACGCCAGCACCAAGCAACGCTTTATCGTGATCCGGGAAGCGAAAAAAGTAGGCGTCAAACACTTCATGATTACCCATCCCAATTGGAATGTGACCAAGATGACGATGGAGCAGATGATCGAGATCAGCCAAATGGGCGCCTATATCGGAATCTTCGCTTACGGCGATATTCCCAACTTCAACAATCCCAAATGCGACCCGCGCTATTTCATCGAATGCATCCATCGGATCGGAGCGGACCATATTTTCATCGCCTCCGACCTGGGCACCGTAGTGAATATGCCGCCGGTGGAAGGGTTGAAGTTGTTCGTCAGGATTCTACTGGCCACCGGAATGAGCAAACAAGAAATTCGCAAGATGGTGGTGCAAAACCCGCGTCGCTTGCTGGGTTTGGATTCAGTATCATCAACGATTTAGCGAGCGCATTTCCGATTCATTGGCCGATGGGGCAAGAAGGGATGGGAATGTGGTTACAATCCGAGATGTAGCCAAAAGAGCTGATGTATCCGTGGCCACGGTCTCGCACGTCCTCAACAAAACGCGTTTTGTCAGTGAGACGTTGAGGAAGCGGGTCGAGAACGCAATGGCTGAACTGGATTTTCATCCAAACATCGTAGCATCGGGATTGAGAACGAAGAAGACAGGAAGCATCGGGCTGATCGTCCCGGACAATTCCAATCCGCTCTTTGCGGAGCTGGCCCATTCAATCGAGGACGTCATGTTCGGTGCCGGCTACAGTGTGGTGTTATGCAATTCCGCCAACGATCTTGCGCGCGAAAGGGCCCACATTCGAACCCTGAGGTCCAAACGGGTCGACGGACTGATCATCATCCCCAGCATCAATGATCCCGAACCGATCAACCGTTTGGTGGGGAACGATCTCCCCGTAGTGATTATGGACCGGGCCATCCCGGGAGTGAATACCGATGTCGTCCTGGTGGATAACTTCATGGGGATGCAGGAGGCAACCCGGTATCTCCTGCGGATCGGGCACCGGCGAATTGGCTATGTGGATCGGCCGGTCGATTTGCCTCACAGTCGCGAGCGGTTTCTGGGATTTCAGAGGGCGTTGGAAGATGCCAAGATCGATCTTCCGCCAGAACTGATTGTCAGGGGTGGGTTTCGCTATGAGGACGGCGCCCAAGCGATGAAGAAGCTATTGCGCAAGCGACCGGTGCCCACGGCAGTGGTTTTCTTCAATGACATCTCCGCCATCGGTGCCCTGCGCGCCGCCACAGATCAGAAGCTGCGGGTGCCGGAAGACGTCTCTCTGATCGGCTTCGATGACATTCCCCCCTGTGCGTTTACCATCCCTCGCTTAACGACGATCCATTTTCCCAGGAAGGAAATGGCCCTGAAAGCCGGAGAACTTTTGCTTAGGCGAATCGAGCTCGGCGAGGAACATCCATTTGAAACAGTGACCCTGCCCGCTTACCTGGTGATCCGGGAGTCCACCGCGAAACCGAAAGGATATGGGGAAAAGCACAAAAGCACACCATGAAGGGAATCCTACTCGTCCGCTCGCGGCGGAACATCGATCGAATTCCCGCCGTGCAAATGACCGATATTGCCTAAGGGGAAGCCCATTTCACCATGCCCGTCTGCCGCCAGACGAAGTGCACAAGATACAGTGAAGGCGGGCGTGGACTCTCGTGCGGTGGCGACTGACCTCGGTTCTCTGCCGATGGCGGGAAGAGAAATGGCTTTTTTCCGGTTAGAGTATGGAAAAGGATGTGAAGACAACACGATGAAAGGGACCTCCAGATTTATCCTTGTGTTCCTAGCTATCCTTTTCCTAGCCTCTCTGGCCAACTGCTCCGGCAGCACCACGCTTTCAGCGGTCGAAGTGCGAGAGTACCAGGGAGAAAAGCTGGATTCGATAACCGATTTCCGCGAGAACTCCATTCTGGGGCCGCAACAGGTGGATCTGGCCACCTACCAACTGCAAATTACCGGTTTGGTGAATCAGTCCCAGAACTATACCTACCGGCAGGTCCTTGATGCCAACGCGCACTATCAGAAAGTGACTACATTACACTGCGTCGAAGGCTGGAGTGTAAAAATACTGTGGAATGGCGTCCTCTTGTCTGATTTGCTGGCTCCGGCTGGCCCAAAACCGGAAGCCAAGATTGCCATTTTCAAGGCCGTGGACGGCTACACCACGTCCCTTCCCCTGGATTTCCTGGTGCAGAACAAAATCCTGTTCGCCTACGAGATGAACGGGGTCACGCTGCCACCCGAACGAGGATTTCCCTTCCAGCTGGTGGCGGAGAACAAATGGGGCTACAAGTGGATCAAATGGGTGAAGGAAATCGAACTGTCCGACGATGTGAGCTATAAAGG
>JBGOWQ010000142.1:0-4309 GCA_041478715.1 Thermodesulfobiota bacterium
CAGCCAGTTGTCCCCCTTTCCGGCAACGCAAACTCTCGACACCATGCGATTGCTGCGTCAGGCCAAGCACACGGTCTGCGTGGAAAATAACGCTACGGGGCAGTTTGCCCGTCTCTTGCAGGCGGAGACCGGTTTTAGCTTCCATCACCAGATCCACCGTTATGACGGTCGTCCGTTCACCGTGGACGGCTTGGTAGGGGAGATCCATGACAACCTTAAGCGTATTTGAAGGGCAAGTTCCGGCCTGGTGTCCGGGGTGCGGCAACTTCGCCATCCTGCGAGCGTTCCAGCAGGCAATGGCGGAGCTAAACTGGCAACCCCACCAATTCCTGATCGTTTCCGGCATTGGTCAAGCGGGAAAATTTCCCCATTACCTGCGCTGCCATACTTTTAACGGGTTGCACGGACGAGCGCTACCTGTGGCTACCGGGATCCGCTTGGCAAATTCCCGGCTGCCGGTATTCTGCTCCGCCGGAGACGGCGATTGCTACGGAGAAGGAGGCAACCACCTGCTGGCTGCGATCCGTCGCAACATCAATGTGAAGCTCCTGGTGCACGACAACCAGGTATATGGCTTAACGAAAGGCCAGGCTTCCCCCACCAGCGCAGCCGGCACTGCAAGCAAGACACAGCCTTTCGGCGATCTATCCCAACCGCTGAATCCGATGGCACTGGCCGTCGCGATGGACGCCAGTTTCGTGGCTCGAGGTTTCTCCGGGAATCTGGAGCAACTGCAAGGATTGATCATGGAAGCAGCCAAACACCAAGGATTTGCCCTGATCGACATCCTGCAGCCTTGCGTGTCTTTCAATAAGGTCAACACCTATGAATGGTACCAGCAGCGCGTGGTTCCGCTGGAGTCCGATTACGATCCGACGGACCGTCTCGTCGCTTTTGCGCGAGCGCTGCAATTCGACGACAAGATCCCTACCGGTGTGCTCTATCGCCACCAACGCCCCACGTTCGAGGAACAGGTCTCGGCCCTGCAGCACGGACCTTTGGTGGATCAGCCCTTTGACCGTGCCAAAGCAGAGGCACTGTTGGCAGACTTCCTCTAGCCGGGGGGGCAGATTAAGTGCTAGGCGCGCTGATAGTGCAGCGTGAACAGATCCAGGTATTCGTCAGCGTAGCAGAGGGAATCGCAGCCGCAGGCGAATGCGGGACCTAGTTTCCTGTCCAGCAGCTCCTTCCATTGCCAACGCAACATGTGGTAGTCGGAGCGGACACCGCGCGGCTGGGTGAGTAGGCTGACGGCTTCCGTCATCAGGAACTGATCGATGCAGGCCAGCGCCACCTCTACCGGGGCATCATGGCTGAAAACGAAGTCCATCATCCGTCCGTAGGATTGGTAGACGGAAAGGGCTAGCTCGGGCGAGTGCAATGTGGGCAGATCGTTGTTGGCGTTCAGTTCGAACAGCAGGAAGTGGTCGATCCACGGTTCAAGCTTGCTCAGGTGGACCTCCTTGTCCTCGTAAGGCATATGGTGGAAAGCTAACGAAGCTAAGGCCACATCGTAGCGGGCGTCCAACGTATCGCTTAAGTCCTGGATCCTGGCGTTGACCGTGCGGATGCACCGGCGGGGAAACTCCTTGGCTGCCGTCTCTTCGGCCAGGGCGCACATCGCGGGAGAGGGATCGACCAGCAAGATTTCACCGACCTCCTCAACCTTTCCACATTCCTGCAGATGCTGAACCAGCTGCACCACCAGCGCGCCATTGCCGGTGCCAATGTCCAGGATCCGGAGCGGGCGTTGAAATCGAGGCAAGCTGTGCCCGCACTGTTTCAAGAAACACTCGCGCGCGCTTTTGATCTTGGGTACCCCGGCAAAGTGGACGAAAGGTCGGGGATCAGCAAACGCCACCGCCGGCATCACTAGACTCCCGTTTTGCCGCTTGAGGAAATTCAGCAAGAACCCGTTGGAGAAAAGGCCGTCTTCCTCCCGCAGCACTCCTTCCCGGCACCAGGCCTGGCCGCTCTCACCGAACCCCTTGGCCACCAGCATGGTACCGACGAAGTAGTCGAACGCTGGAATCAGGTTGGAACGGATTTCCCGGTCAAAACTGTGCGGCTCTGCATTCCCGGCCAGCGCTTCCTCGGCGCAGGCTGCCCATTGCTCCCGTTCCTGCCTGGAAAGAAACAGCATTGGTCCTTCGCTCGTCCCCAGCGAACTGAGGCGTCAGTTTTGTTCTGGTGCTGCGTCAGCCGTGTCGTAGCTGGGAATGATCGTATCGAAGGCGGAGAGAACGAAGACTTCCTTCACCATCCCTCCCATGCCGCAGACGGCCAGCGACCCTCCCAGGCCCTTCAGTTTTTTAGCCGTGGACAGGATGGCGCGCAATCCGGCGCTGCTGATGTATTCCAGCGGAGCCATGTTCAACAGGATGTGCCGATGTCCTTCGTCCACCCACAGGCCGCATTGCTTTTCCAAATCCGGGGCGGTGATGGCGTCGAGGCGGCCGCCCAGGGTGACCACCGACCAGCCTTTATTCTTCGTCAGTTCAATTTGCATTTTCGTTCACGCTCCTTCTTTCCTCATAGCATACACATCCTGGGCGCCGCGAGACAACGGGCTAGCCAGGCGTCCTTACTTTCAGATCCAGGTGCACCAACACATTGCGTCGATACCAATTCAAACCGCCATGGATGCCCAATTGGAGCAATACCAGCAACATCATCACCCCCAGGAAAATCCCCATTGGGTTGAAGATCCCACGCGTGGCATCGAGCAGAGTCAGAAACAAGGGCCAGAAGAACAGCCAGAAAAAAACGGCAATCGTCGACAGCGCATAGGCCAGGTAAAGCCAGCGAGTTTTCCCGGGGAGGGGCGGGAGGGCCTTCTGCCGTAAGAGACGAGCCAGCACCGCGCCCAGGAAGGCAAACGAGCGGTTCTGCAGGTTGGGTTGGTCCGTCAGATCGACCAGGATATAGTACCCATCCAATTCCAGGAAGGGGATCAGATTCAGCAGTGCATTAGTGAGAGACGCCAACGTCAGACTGTTGAAGATCAGAGCACCGGCGGTGGCGCCTATTCGCAGACACAATTCTTGTCCCCAATTGAACATACAGGCCAGCACCAGCGTGGAAAGAGGTCCCGCCAGGGAAATGGCCACTCGTTTCCAGCGGTTGGCAATCATCCATGCCTCTGTGGTGTCCACGAAAGCACAGATGATCCCGAAATAAAACATCACGCCGAAGGCTCGGATCCTCCCGCCAAGACGCTTCAAAACCACGCCGTGGGAGAATTCATGCACCAGCACACTGAAGAAGAAACCGGCCAAGTAGACCAGCAGAAAATCCAAACCGCTACCGCTGCCACTGGAAAAGCGGAACGGGAAGCTGAAACCCGGCGGCAGACGAAACCCGATTACCCCAAACGTCGTTCCAATGAACGCCAGCCACACCAATAATGCCGGAAGGCCCCATAGCCAGCCCACCGATCGCTGGATCGCTGTAAACAACCCGTCGGGATTCGGGAGTGAGAACTGCAAACGCAACAGGTTCGACAGGATCGAACGAATTCTGGAAACAGGTTTGCTTCGCCAAAGGGCTTCGCCTGAAACCAAGAGATCTTTTGCCAACAGGTCTTCCACGATTCCACCGATGAACTGGGGATGCACGAGGCCAAACTGCTTGACATAAGCCCGATAGATTGCGCGCACTTCCGTTCGCCCGTCGGCAGCCTCCAGCACAAAACGGGCTTCGGGTGTCAAACGAAAGGCGCTCTGGCTACCGGAACAGAGCGCCAGCGCCATCTCGCCTGCAGTGCGGATTTCCACACCATTTGCCAACCTGGGTGTCAGACCAAGGAAATACAATTCACCGGGACTTTCCACCCGGCGGGCATATTGCGTCAGGGAAACCGTGACCTGGCTGCCGCGGGTTTGCCAGGAGGCTTTGTCCACCCATTCCAGGATCATCCGCCGCCAAAAAATGTCCGGATGCACGCGCATCCCGGGGAACTCCGTCAAGGCCGCATCCTCCTGGTCAAAACGGGGGTCAAGCGGTATGGTACGCGGGAATGTTAGATCCACCGTGATCCATTGGCTGTAAGGTTGCACTTGCACCAAGAGATCACCGCGAATATGTAGGGTTTTGGCTAAGGTGAAGAGCGCTTCCACCACTTCACTGGCCGCCATCAGCAAGCGGTCCAGGATCCGGCCTTGCACGCCGGATCGTTCTGCCCAGGCACGGAGAGACTGTTCCACCGCCTCCACGGCCAGGATATCCAGCGAGAAGCGAATCGTCGTCTGTTCGTCTGTTTCCGACGAACCGGCTCTGTTTTCTGACCGAACGCTGATCAAATCGCTCG
>JBGOWQ010000211.1:0-3114 GCA_041478715.1 Thermodesulfobiota bacterium
GAATGCGCATCTGTCTCTCGCAGGATGCGTACAATCTGGCTCATATGGGAAGAGAATGTGGACAACGATTGCTGCAGAGATTGTTCATCTCCGATATCAGCGAAGATGTTCTGGAACAGGCCAATGTTGGATTGAGACGAAGCCGGGATGTGAAGGCCGGCCTGGGCCATCAAAACAAGCAATCCGGCTGTCTTTAGGCTAACAGTTTTCCCCCCCGTGTTGGGCCCGGTGATCACCAGAGTACGAAATCCTCGCCCCACTTCAATATCGATCGGTACCGGATTTCCATCCAGCAGAGGGTGTCGTGCCGCCACCAGATTGATGAAAGATCCTTCCTCCATCTTGGGTGCAGCGGCCCGCTCCATCTCGGAAAGGCGGGCCTTGGCAAAAATGAAATCCAGTCGGGCCAAAGACTGGATCGATCGTAGGATTTCTCCGGCCTGCTCGCCGACGGCTCCGGATAGAGCCGCCAGAATGCGGTCTTCTTCTTGTTTGATCTTGAGCTGGACTTCCCGCAGCTCATTATTGATGTTCACGGTGGCCAATGGCTCGATGAATACGGTTTGCCCCGAGGCAGACCGATCATGCACAACCCCCGGGACTTGTGCCTTGTACTCCGTCTTCAATGGGATCACATAGCGCTGGTCGCGAACGGTAATGATTGGATCCTGGAGGAATTTCCGCACGCTGGGCGAATCGATTAGGTCCTGTAGTTTCTCTCGCAGACGACCTTCAATCAGCCGGGACTGCTTGCGTAACCGGAGCAAATCGTAGGAAGCACCATCCAGAATCTCCCCGTCGGCGGAAATGGATTTTTCAATCTCCTTCTCCAGCGCCGTAAGGGGATGGAATTCTTTGGCCAGTCCGCTCAGGATCGGGAATGAACGCGTCTCGGTCATTCTCTGTTTGATCTGGCGAAGCAGTCCAAGAAAGGACCGGATTTGCAGCAGCTCTTCCGGTACCAGACTGGACCCTACCCTACCCTTCGCGATCAGCGGGCGAAGGTCGCTGCCTTCCGGACCCCAGGAAAAATCCCCGAATTTGTCCAGCCATTCCCTGGATTCGCTGGTCTCGTGCTGGCCGCGCTGGATGTCTTCCAGTTTGGTCATGGGTGCCAACCGCTCGCTCAGCTCTCGACCGTAGACCGTTTGAGACTGCTCCAACAGCTTTTCCACGATGACGGAGAAATCCAGCACCCTTAGAGCATGCGCGTCCAATGTTTCACCTCATATCCGTTCCAACTGCCGTCTCCTGGAATCGCCACGGTTTCTCCCGCCAAGTACCGGCATAGTCCACGCCGATCCGAGGTCCCCTCTCTACTTTTCCGGCAGGTCTGCCGGCGGCTATATACAATGGTCCGTACGTCAGGTCCGTTCCATTCAGCCGCTGATCGATACCCATCGCCTGACAGAGTTTGCCGGGTCCATCGGTCAGGCTAGAACTGCCATTTCGGTTTTGCTGCATCCGATCCAAACCTTCCACCGGCTCCAAGGCGCGAATCAAAACGGCGGCCGGGAACCCCTCGCCCTCGGTGACGACATTGAAACAATAGTACATCCCATAGATCAGGTAAATGTAGGCGAAACCGGGGGGACCAAACATCAATTTCGTCCGCGGCGTAAGCCCTCGCCACGCATGGGAAGCTCTATCTCGCGGCCCGCGATAAGCTTCCGTCTCCAGGATGATTCCTGCCAACCGGCCCTGCAAATGTTCATGCACCAGCAATTTGCCGATCAGCGAGCGCGCCACTTTCAGTGTGTTTTGCCGATAGAAATCCCGATCCAGCGGTTCCATCGAACCGGTGTGGAGGACAAGCCTTGCGTTACTGTCGAAGGACGCCGCCGAGTTCCGCCAGCTTTCGGTGGATTCGTGTCAACGGCTCCACCACTTCCTCTTCGGTCAGGGTTCGTTCCGGATGACGAAACACAAGCGAGAAAGCCAGGCTCTTGCAGTCAGCGGGGATTCCTTCCCCACGATACTGATCGAAGAGCTCCAGGGATGCCAGAAACGGTCCTGCCTCGCTGCGGATTGTATCTTCCACCTCGATGTAGGGCAGCTCTTGCGGAACGATGATGGACAGATCCCGGGAAATCGGTGGGAAACGTGAAAAGGGACCATAGGAAGGACGAGCCGTGCTGTCGAGCAAGGGATCCAGGTAGATTTCTGCCGCCAGTACGCGCGTTCGCAGCTCCCAATGTTTCAGCACTTTCGGCATCAGCTCGCCGAATACGCCCACCAGTTTCTCCTGTAAAAAGAGGCCGGCGGAGCGGCCGGGGTGAAACGCGTGGGCATGTGGAATCGGAGCCACGCGGAACGTGCGATGGGGGACCAGGGAAATCAGTAATCCCTTCAAGGAGAAAAAGTCCGCCTGTTCTTCGATACTCTTCCATGTTCGGTCCTTCGTGATGGACATCACCAAGGACAAAAGGCGGGGTTCCTGTGGCAATTGCTCCTCGCCTTGCCAAATATAGGCCTTGCCAAGCTCGAAGAAACCCCGGCTGCTGTTTCCGTTCTGGAGATTGAATGATAGACAACCCAACAGGGAGGGGACCAGACTTAATCGCAAAACGGATCGTTCCGGCGAAATGGGGTTTCTTAGCTTCAGTTCTTGTTGGCCGGCGATCAGGAACGTCCACTCATTATTTGCGGGAGCCACCAAAGGGACATTGAATGCTTCCTGCAAACCGACGGCCAAGAAGCGATCCCGCCCTTTATGCCAATAGCGGCGCCACGGAGGTTCCCAACCAGGTTTTAAAGGAATCGAGGGAATCTTGACAGGAATCCGATCGTACCCGGTCAAACGAGCCAGGTCTTCAATCAAATCCACTTCCTCGCGAACGTCCGTCCGCCAGGCAGGGACTTCTACTTCTAGCCGTTCCCCCACCGACCACAGTTTGAAATGCAGCCGTTCCAGGTCTTGTCCAATCTCCTCTGGGCTGAGTCGGCTCTCCAACAAATCGTTCACTTTTTGCGGCCGGAGGGAGACGAAGCGCTTTGGCACACGTTTCCCAGCGTCCGCTTCACCAGCCAGCAACTCCCCCCCACCCAGACAGGCAATCATGGCTGCCGCCCGGAGGGATCCCTCTTCCACTCCCGCCATGTTCGCGCCACGAC
>JBGOWQ010000055.1:0-7484 GCA_041478715.1 Thermodesulfobiota bacterium
ACCCCTCCGCCGCGCGAGGCAAGGCACTGCCAATGGTGCCCGCGCTGAAGGGACAGTTGGATCAGCTTGGTTTGGACTACACGCTAGAGATCTCTCCGTCAGCGGACGCGTTACCGCTCCTGGTTCGCCAGGCCATCGCACAAGGCGTCCAGCTGGTGGTGGCCGGTGGCGGCGATGGCACCGCCCACATGGTGGGAGCCGCCCTAATTGGAACCGAAGCCTACCTCGGTGTATTACCGCTGGGCCGTGGCAACGACTTTAGCCATGCTCTGGGCAT
This sequence comes from Thermodesulfobiota bacterium, assembly GCA_041478715.1. GTDB lineage: Bacteria > Caldisericota > JANLFM01 > JANLFM01 > JANLFM01 > JAPLHX01. The sequence goes on from JBGOWQ010000055.1 coordinate 278, forward strand.
TCCCCATGATCTAGCAGCGGCCTGCCGCATTCTGCGGGACGGGATCCCGGTAAAGATCGATGTCGGCCGGGCGCAAACCGGTCAGTATTACGTGAACATGGCCGGAGCCGGATTCGACGGGGAGGTCAACCGTTTTGGAAATCAAATCCGCTTTCTCAAGGGGGGATCCGCCTACACCTACGCCACTCTGGTGCAATTGTTCCGTTTCAAGGCGGGCCTCTTCACGCTGAAACATGATCAGGGAACCTGGCAAGGTAAAGCCCTGATGCTGGCTATCGGCAATTCCCCGGTTTATGGCGGAGGGATGCACATCGTCCCCAACGCCAAGCTGAACGACGGCCTGTTCGACGTCTGCGTGGTGGGAGATCTGGGCAAGATCGATTTCCTGGCCACCTTTCCCAAGGTGTTCAAGGGAACGCACATGTCCAACCCGAAGATTTTCGGCTTTCAAACCCGGCGGATCGAGATCGCCGTGGACAAGGATTACAAGTCGTATGCGGACGGGGATTTTTTCTCTGACCTGCCGATGACGCTGGAAGTAGTCCCCCAGGCCCTAACGGTTTTTGTATCGAAGGAAAAATCCCCCGCATTCATCTAGCGTCGCGCCCGTTTTCCGATGGTTGAGATCCTGATAGAAGGAGGCAGCATGGAAGGACAAGGGAAGATCTTCACCAACTGCGATCCCGATCAGCAGCGCGGGATTTTTCGCACCAAGTCCAAGAAACTGATCGACAAGGTGACCACCGTACCGGAAGCCATCCGCAACCTGGTCCATGATGGGGACTACCTGGCCGTGGGTGGGTTCGGAGGTGTCCGCATTCCCACCGCGCTGTTGCATGAGATCGTGCGCCAGAAAAAACAGCATTTGGGCTTTGCCGGTCACACTGCCACCCACGATTGCGAGATCCTGGCCGCGGGGCGCTGCTTCGACCGCTGTGACGTTGCCTATGTGATCGGCCTTGAGGCGCGCGGCATTCCCAAGATGGCTCGCAAATACTTCGAGAGCGGAGCGGTGGAATGTACCGAATGGACTAACGCCACCCTTTCCTGGCGATTGCGAGCGGCCGCCATGGGAATCTCCTTCATCCCTGTCCGCAGCATGCTGGGTACGGATACCGGTCTTCACAGCGCGGCCAAGGAGATCCTTTGCCCGTTTACCGGCCAGAAGTACTTCGCCGTTCCCGCCCTGTTCCCGGATGTGGCTCTGATTCACGTGCATGAGTCCGATGCGTTTGGCAATGCCCACCTGCGTGGCATTCAGGTATCCGATCAAGACCTGGCCCGCGCATCCAAGAAGGTGATCCTTTCCTGTGAACGGCTGGTGTCTACGGATTTCTTTCGCAACGATCAGGAGCGGACCACGATCCCCTACTACCTGGTGGATGCGGTGGTAGAAGTGCCGTTTGGCAGTTTCCCGGGCAACATGCCCTACGAATACTATTCGGACGAAAGGCACCTGCAGCAATGGATGGCAGCCGAAGAGACGCCCGAAGACTACCAGGCTTTCCTGGACAAGTACATTTTCGGCACCCGCGATTTCGGCGAGTACGTGGCCTTGTGCGGGGGGGAAAAACGGATGCAGCAATTGCGGGACCTGGAGTTCCTGCGGCCGCTGCAGGCAGAGGAGGTGGAGTAAACGTGATCCCGACCGAATACAACGGCATGGAGCTCTTAGTATGCGTGGCATCGCGCTACCTGGAAGACGGTTCCTCCGTCTCCGTGGGCACCGGTGTGCCCGTAGCGGCAGCAATGCTGGCCCAGAAGCTGTATGCCCCGAACCTGCTGGTGATCTTCGAAGCGGGCGGTATTGCGCCCCTGCTGCCCACTATGCCCATCTCCGTGGGGGATTCCCGCACGACCTACAAAGCAATCCAGGCCACTTCCATGACCGAAGTGATGGACACTTTGGCTCGCGGCTTGGTCGATTACTGCTTCCTGGGCGGCGCCCAGATCGACATGTATGGCAACCTCAACTCCACCATGGTCGGAACGGACTACCGTCACCCCAAGGTGCGTTTTCCCGGATCCGGGGGAGCCAATGACTTTGGTTCCCTGGCCTGGCGGACAATTGTGGTCAGCCCCCAGAGCGCGCGCCGTTTTGTGACCAAGGTGGATTTCATCACCACCCCAGGTTACCTGGACGGTCCCGGCGCCCGGGAGAAGGCGGGTCTTCCGCCCGGCACAGGGCCCTACAAGGTGATCACCAATCTGGCCGTGCTGGGGTACGATCCAGAGAGCAAGTGGATGCGGGTGGAATCGGTTCACCCGGGCGTGACGCTGGACGAAGTGAAGGCGAATACGGGATTCGAGCTTCTGGTCAAGGATCCGCTGGAGACCACGGAAGCGCCCACCGAGCAGGAGCTGCGCATGCTGCGCGAGGAAGTGGATCCCATGAAGCTGGTGATCGGCCGAGAAGCGAAGTAAATTCCCGACCGCTGCAAATCCCGAATGGAGGCTCGGTATGGCAGACTTGGACCGGCAACCATCAATCACCCATCTAAAATTCTGGGGTCACGCCTTTTTTTCTCTTGCTGCCCGTGGGGAAACATTGGCCATCGATCCCTACCTGGCGGAAGGCCAAATTCCCTCTTCGTTCTGCCCTACTCTAATTTGTGTTACGCACGGTCACGGGGATCATCTGGGGGAAGCGATTCCCCTTTCCAAGCGGAGCGGCGCGCCGATTTTGGCGGTCTCCGAGTTGGCCCGCTACTGCAAGGCTCAAGGGGCGGAGGTGCGGCCGGCTCAACCGGGCGGGAGGATCGCTTTCCCGTTTGGTTGGGTGGAATTGGTGCCGGCCATCCACGGCTCTTCCGGGCCGCAAGGGGAATACCTGGGGGTGGCAACCGGCCTTCTGATTGAGTGGTTTGGCCGCGTTTTCTACCACGCCGGGGATACCGCCCTTTTTTCGGATATGGAACAGTTCAAACGGAAAGGTCCCATTTTTGCGGCGATGCTGCCGATGGGCGGGCTGTACACGATGGGGCCGGAGGACGCGCTGGCAGCAGTCAAACTGCTGGAGCCGGAGATTGTGATCCCGATGCACTTCGGAACCTTCCCGGCCATCGCGCAGGATGTTCGTGCCTTCCAGCAACGAGTGGAACAGGAGACAAATTCCCGCTGCCTGGTGTTGGAACGCGGGCAGGAAAAAACGATCTGAAGCGAAAGGATCTACCTCGGGGTCATCTATCTCGGGGTCAGGTCTTTACTTTTAGCACTTTCGCTCCTCTTGTGGTACTCTTGGAGGAATCATGGCCAGACCCCTCCGAATTGAATACGAAGGCGCAGTCTATCACGTCACCTCGCGCGGTAACGAACGAAAAGAGATCTACCGTGATGCAGGAGACAGGACGCTGTTTCTAACCGTTCTCCGCCAGGTAAACCAGCGATACCATTGGCTCTGTCATGCCTACTGCCTGATGGAAAATCACTACCACCTGCTGATCGAAACCCCGGAGGGAAACCTATCTCAGGGGATGAGGCAGCTGAACGGGCTTTACACGCAGGGATTCAACCGAGGGCACGACCGGGTCGGTCATGTCTTCCAAGGGCGCTATCGAGCCATTGTCATCGAGAAAGAGAGTCATCTGCTGGAGGTATGCCGCTATGTGGTGCTGAACCCAGTTCGGGCCAAAGTGGTGGAGAGGCCGCAGGAATGGAATTGGAGCAGCTATGGGGGGACGGCCGGACTGGTATCTGCCCATCCTTGTCTGACGGTGGATTGGCTGCTGGGACAATTCGCTCCGGAGCGATCCGAGGCCCAGAGGATGTACCAGGTCTTCGTGGGCGAGGGAATCCAGCAGGTCAGTCCATGGGAAGGAGTCCGAGAGCAGATCGTTCTAGGCGACGAGGGATTTACTGCGAGAATGCAGACACTCATCGAGGGCTACAAAGAGATCTCCGAGATCGCCACGAGACAACGGTTTCTTCATCGACCGAGCCTGGAGCAGCTGCTACCCATGAATCAGGGCGAGGGCAAACCGGAGAGGGATAGAAGAATCCGCGAGGCGGTGGAGCAGTTCCACTACAACCAACAAGAAGTGGCCCGGCATACCGGTTTACACTACACCACTATCAGCAGAATCATGAAGGAATGCTAAATATAAAGACCTGACCCTATGACCCGGCAATGCGTATGACGATGAAAACCGGAATGGCTGATCTGTGGGAGGTCGTTGTAGTGGGCGGCGGACCGGCTGGAATGATGGCGGCGGGGCGGGCAGCCGAGTTGGGTCGCACTGTCCTGTTGCTGGAGAAAAACCCGATACTTGGAAAGAAGCTTCTTTTAACGGGAGGGGGGCGATGTAATCTCACCAATTACGTGCCGGAGATCGATACGATGCTGGCGCATTATTCAGGCAACGAGCGTTTTCTCTTCTCCGCATTCGCGCAGTTTGGCGCTCAAGATACGCTTGATTTCTTCCATCGACGTGGGATGGCGACGAAAGAGGAGGCCGAGGGGCGGGTTTTCCCCCTCTCCAATAAGGCGCAGTCGGTCTTGGATGTGCTGTCTCTGTATTTGAGAGAAGGACAAGTGGAGGTGCGGACCGGCGCCACGGTCACCGGCCTTTCTGTCGTGGCAGGGACGGGACGGATCGATATCCGGCTGGGAGGCGGGAAGAAAATACGGGCAAGAACTTGCATCGTGGCAACCGGGGGGACCGCATGCCCGGAGACCGGTTCATCCAGAGAGGGATTGATGTGGTTGAAGGAAATCGGCCATACGGTGACCACCAGTAAGGAAGCGTTGGCGCCCGTCGCGCTGAAGGATAAGTGGGTGAGTCAGTTGGCTGGCGTCACGCTGAAAGATATCAAGATGACCGTGTTCCAGAATGGGAGGAAACGGGGGGCTCAACGAGGGGATCTGCTCTTTACCCATTTCGGCGTCAGCGGACCGACGATCCTCAATATGAGCAAGGAGATTGGCGAATGGAGGCAGGACGGTGAAGTAATCATCGCCCTTGATCTATTCCCACAACTAGATCATGGCGCACTCAAGCAAGAGCTTCAGGCGCTGCTGGTCGGCGAGAGCAACAAGAAGTTGAAAACTCTGATCAGCAGGCTTGTTCCTTCCGCTCTGGCGGGAGTGATCCTCGAACTTGCACAACTGGACGGCGAGATGACCAGTCACAGCGTCAGGCGCGAGGATCGGATCAAGATCATCGAACTGATGAAAGCAATTCCACTCCATGTGGAGGGATTATTGGGTGCAGAGAGTGCAGCGTATTTGTCCGGCGGCGTTGCCCCCACAGAGGTGAATTTCAAGACCATGCAATCGCGTCTGGTGTCGAATATTCATATCATCGGGGATCTCTTGGACATTGACCGCCCCTCCGGGGGGTACAGCCTCCAGCTCTGCTGGACGACCGGCTTCGTGGCGGGGAGCCACATCTAGACAGCACTCCTGCTCCTCCTGCGGATCACGACGAGCAGGTGCGGTTGGTACGGTTCTACGCTTCCCGGAAAATAAGGGGACAGATTTATTTTTCCACACCCGAGGAAATCTAGGGTCAGGTCTTTACATTTAGCACTTTCCTCTATGGTTAACGATCCATTCGGCCAGAGCTAACAAAACCGAAGCAAACCGACGATTCTACCCGCCGCAGCAAAAGCTGTTTATCCCATACGGAACATCGCACCATGCAGGGATCGATCGGGGTACAATAGGGTCGCCGGGCCGCAACGCAGAATAATACGTCAGAACGAACGGATTTGAGAGCCGGAGGGGCGCGGCAGCCGCACCAGGCAACAGGAAAAGCAGAGCGGAGATTGGCAGAGATGGGCTCCGATGGGTCGACGGGTGTTAGCAGTATGGGAAAAGTGGGAAGGGTCGATATAATCAAGCGGGGATGGAACCTTTACTAATTGCTCTCTATGTCTTTTTTGGTGCAGTCATCGCCTGTTTCTTGTTGGCGTTCCTTCTGGTCAGTTTGGCGTTCAACCGCCGCAATGACAATCATCCGCGACTGAGATACTTCACCAGCGAGGATTTCAAGGGGCTGTCGGCAGAACCGGTTTCCTTCTACACAAAACCCAGGAACCGGTTAAATGGGTTCATTTACTATTACCCAAAGAACATAAATCAGGAGCTCATTCTTTTTTCTCATGGAATCGGCGCCGGACATCAGGCCTACATGCATTTGATCGAGGGATTTGCCGGGGCCGGCTATGTCGTCTTTGGCTATGACAATACCGGCTCGCAATGTTCGGCAGGAAAGAGCATTCGCGGGCTGCCGCAAGCGGCCATCGATATCGAATACGCCTTGCGTTTTATTGAGGCCGAGCCGCGATATGCCAAACGACCCAAGTATCTAGTGGGCCATTCACTGGGTGCCTATGCCGTTCTCCAAGCCTTGGGAAGCGAGCATCGGATCAAGAAAGCCATCGCCATTGCCCCGTTCAACGATATGTCAGAGATTCTGGGGGCGATAAATCCCGTCTTTCGCACCTTGCGTCCGTTTCTGAACGTGGCCAACTTCCTTCGATTCGGTTCTTTGGCCTTTTCCACTTCCGCCAAGGCGCTACAGAAATCCAAGGTGGGGGCGCTGATCATCAGCGGGGCTTTGGATCCGGTGGTCCCTCCCAAATCCAACTTTGAGGTCTTCCGCAAGGCAACGATTCAAAATCCAAAGATTGAGTATTATCTGGTCGAAGGACAAAAGCACAACCCGTATCTCACCAAGGAATCCGAGCAATACATCATCGACACGATCCTTTCCAAGACGGCTTTCATGGATCGGAAAGCTCCCAAAGAAGTTGCGGAGGCTCACTATCAGTCGATTGATTATTCCCGGGTCGGAAATCTCAATCCGCTCCTGTTTCAAGTAATGATTGATTATTTAAACAAGGATTAGTTTTTCTGCATGGTGCAAACGAATCGGGGACAACCACTGATTTCCTGTCTCCATTCCCTGCTTTGACAGGTCTGCCGGCTTACGCCTTGCCGGTTTCATCTAAAATCGTTGATGGTGGTGGTCAAACCTCGAGTCGTAGCATTTTTTCAGCATCCGGCTTATCGTTATGATTTATAGAGCCGGAGGGGCGCGGCCAGGCGTCGTGGGCTAGCTCGCGGCACTCTGCAGCGTAAAACCCCTTTCCCCAACCGCATCTCCAGCCCCTGCTGTCGTGGTATAATATGCCTCGACAGGCAAAAACAATCCCCGATAATTCCCTCCATCAAAAGTAAACCCTGATCAACTGAGCGGAAAAG
>JBGOWQ010000234.1:0-2936 GCA_041478715.1 Thermodesulfobiota bacterium
ATGAACTCCTGGATATCGACGTTGTTATCGGCGTGTTTTCCCCCGTTGAGGATATTCATCAACGGCACCGGCAACGTGCGACCGTTCAGGCCGCCCAGGTAGAAATGCAGCGGGACGCCAAGGAAGCTGGCTGCGGCACTGGCACAGGCCAGGGACACGCCGAGCATGGCGTTAGCCCCCAGATGCTCCTTGTTGCTGGTTCCATCCAAGGCGATCATCGCCCGGTCAATTTCCGTCTGACCGAAAACGTCAAACCCTTCCAAAGTGGGATAAATCTGCTCCACCACGTTGGCCACGGCTTGGGTCACTCCTTTACCGCCAAAACGCGATTTGTCACCGTCGCGCAACTCCAAAGCTTCATGGCTGCCGGTAGAGGCACCGGAAGGTACCGCGGCTCGGCCGATGGTGCCGTCGATTAGCCGTACTTCCACTTCCACAGTCGGTTGGCCGCGGGAATCCAGGATTTCGCGGGCTGAGATCTCATCAATGGTGCTCATTGCATTTCTCCTTGTCGCTTTTGGTGACTTATTCTCAGACAAACGATGGGGGGAATCAAGCAAGGGTCGGTCCATCATACCAGCCGTTTGAGTTTCCGCGTATGGCAACCTACAATAGGGCCGTGAATGAATTCGCAGTGGTGGTGGACAGCGTAGCGGATTTACCTGAGGAACTAGTGGAACGATTCGAATTGACGTTGATTCCCTTTCCGGTGGTGTTTGGTGGCAAATCCTTTCTCGACAAAATCGACCTCTCCCCCAAGAAATTCTTCCAATTTCTGCGCAGCGACAGTACGATTCCCCGCACTTCCGCTCCATCTCCCGGCACCTATTTGGAGACCTTTCGCCGTTTGTTGTCACATGGGAAATCGATTTTAGCTTGCACGGTTGCCGCCCGGCAAAGCGCAGCCTACCAATCGGCCATGATCGCCAAATCCCTCGTTCCGGAAGGTGAGATCGAGATTATCGACTCCAAGAGCGTGTCGATGGGGCTGGGTTTCGTGGCGATAGAGGCGGCCAACGCCGTGCGAGAAAAGAACCTGAAGGAGGAAATCCTGGGCCGCGTGCAGCGCGTGGTCAGCCGAATCCAGATCCTGGCCATGCTGCCCGACTTGAAATATGCGGAGAGAAACGGTCGTATCTCCAGCGCAGTGGCTCGAGTGGCAAATTTTCTCAACATCAAACCGATCGTGCGCATCCGTCAGGGTGTGATCGAATTGGCCAGCAAGGCATCCGGCTATCGAACCGCGATGGAAAAAATGATCCAGAAAATCCGTTCTGTCGTGGGGGAACAACGATGCCGGCTGTCCGTGATCCACGCCGACGTGGAAGAGGAAGCCTTGGCGCTGCGAACCCGGTTGGTGCGTGAATTTGCTGTCGTGGATGACATTCCCATCTCCGAAGTGGGACCGGCGCTTGGTTCTCATTCCGGCCCCGGCGCAATTGCGGTGGCGTTCTACTCCATCGAATCCTAACTCGCATCCTTCCCTTGTCGCCTCCTCCATCCGCCGAACCTCTCCCCCATGGCTCCGACGAAACGGAACTGGGGTCAGGATTCCTCCAGCGAACGTTCCGCTCGCTTGGCTCGCGCAACTACCGCCTGTATTGGACCGGACAATCCATCTCTTTAATCGGAACCTGGATGCAGGCTACTGCGCAGGGTTGGCTAATCCTGCAATTGACGGATTCCGCCTTCTATCTGGGTCTGGTCTCCGCCGTGGGAACGCTGCCCGTGCTGCTTCTGTCCTTGTTTGGTGGCGCAGTGGCCGACCGCATTCCCAAGCGCAAGCTGCTGCTCGTCACCCAAACCGTGCTGGCTCTGGAGGCCGTCACACTGGGGATCCTGGCTTGGACGGGTGCCGTACAAGTGTGGCATGTGATCGTACTGGCATTTCTGCTAGGCACGATGAACGCCTTCGATACGCCTACGCGTCAGTCTTTCATCATCGAACTGGTGGGAAAGAACCAGCTATTGAACGCGATCGGGCTGAATTCCATCAGCTTCAATCTTGCCCGCATCTTGGGTCCGGCCATCGCTGGGATCCTGATCGCATGGACCGGTGTCGCCGGCTGTTTTCTGATCAACGGGTTCAGCTATTGCGCGACGATCCTGGCCTTGCTGTTGATGCGAATCCCGTCTCGATTGTCAGCACCGTCCCAGGCGAATCTCTTAGACAGCGTCCGCCAGGGCATTCGCTATGTCTGGCGAGCACCCGACATTCGTTCCTTGCTGCTGATTGTGATGACGACTTCCATTTTCGCGGTCTCCTACCTGCCCTTGCTACCCCTATTCGCCCGCGACATCCTGCAAACGGGTGCAGCGGGATATGGTGGTTTGATGTCCGCCGTGGGGGTTGGCGCATTGGTTGGTGCGTTCAGTATTGCCATCCAGGGCTCCAGCCGCAAAAAGGGTCTTTTCGTCTTTTTGGGGAACCTGCTTTTCTCTCTGGCGTTGATTGGCCTCTCACTATCACGCTGGTACTGGCTCAGTCTGCTGATCCTGCCCATTGCGGGGTGGGCCATGGTCACCCAAAACGTGACGGTGAACACTCTGCTGCAAATCGCCGCACCGGACCCTATGCGCGGTCGGGTGATGAGCTTCTATACGATCACCTTCATGGGCATGACGCCCTTCGGCAATCTTCTCGCCGGTAGCATCGCCCAATTGCTAGGCGCACCGCTGGCCGTGATGATTGGGGCTTTTCTCAACGGACTGATCGTGTCCGTCATTGGTTGGCGGCGTCCGCAGCTGCGTCGGCTAGCCTAACAGGGTTTTAGTCGGTCGGTTCGCTATGGGTTCCCAGCCCTGTTGGCAGATCAGAAGTCCACCATCGGACCCGATCCTTTCCTTCTTTTTTGGCTTGATAAAGTGCCCAATCCACCCGAGCCAACCAGGCTTCAACGGTTTCGTTGGGAGCGTATTGCGCCACGCCAATCGAG
>JBGOWQ010000042.1:0-8247 GCA_041478715.1 Thermodesulfobiota bacterium
CCAACACGGTCTATGCGATCGTCGGTCTGCCGGCCAGCGTCAATCTGGTTAAATCCGTTTCCTCTGCCAGCGTGCAACCCGGAACCTCGGCCCAATTCACCATCACTTGCTCCAATCCAACCACCAACCCCACCGTGGCTGTCAGCATCACCGACACCCTGCCCACTTCGTTGACGTTTGAATCCGCAACCGGTGTCTATACGCAATCCGCAGGAATCGTGACCTGGACGGCCACCCTCAATCCCGGGCAAACCCAGAACTTCAGCCTATCGGCTTTGTTGGCTCAGACGGCCACGATCGGGATTTCCATCGGAAATACAGCCATTGTATCCGTTGGCGGAACGCAACTTGCCACTTCCACCGCTACATTCGCCGTAGGTCAGGTTCCCGTCTCTCCGTTGGTGATCAGCAAGTTAGCCACGGCAGATTCCGCTCTGCCCGGGGAACCGATCACGTACCTGATCACCTTTGCCAACAATGGCTCCTCTCTGCTGACCAATGTCCAAATCATTGAGTACTTTCCGATCGGCACTGCCTATCTCAATGGCAGCCCTCCGCCGATCATCGATACGGCGAACAATCGCGTATTCTGGAACATCGGTGACTTAACACCTGGTTCCAACGGCACTGTTAGCGTCCAGTTCACCGTGCCGGCAGGGGCGGTCAGCGGGTCGTTGATTGATAACAAGGCGTTGGGTGCTTCCAGCGGCTATCAGGATGCCGTCACCCCTTCCGTGTTCGTTACGGTGGGGCAAGTGCTTCACCATGGTTATATCAAAGGGTATGTCGATGGCATGTTCCGGCCCCAGAACCAAATCACGCGAGCGGAAGTCGCTGCCATGCTCTCCCGCATTTTGGGAGCCGCTTCTTCCACGGGAGCGAATTTCTCGGATCTACCCACCAATCATTGGGCTTATGGCTATATTTCCGCTGTGGTCAGCGCCGGTTTGTTCAATGGGTACCCGGACGGTACCTTCCGGCCGGACCAAGGCATCACCCGGGCAGAATTGTCCAAAGTGATGGTTTTGATGCGGAATTTGTTCCCCATCCAAGTCTCGCCTCCCACATTCCCCGATATTGCCGGTCATTGGGCCGCCAATTATACCGAAATGGCCAGTCGCGCCCAGTTCGTCACCGGTTACACCTCGGGGGATTTCCGCCCGGATCAGCCGATCACTCGCGCGGAAACGGTCACCTTGATCAATCGCGCATTTGGCCGCGGTCCGTTGCGGGGAGCCAATGTTGCGCTCTCTTTCCCCGACGTACCCAACAACTGGATGTTCGAATGGGTTGCTGAGGCGGCGCAGAGCCACTATGGCGTTCACAATGCGATGGACAATACGGAAACGCTGATCAGCTACTACACTGAACCGATGCCATAACGATCGATTTCAAGCACAAAAAAGAGTTCCCGGGGATATCCCCGGGAACTCTTTTTTTATCTCTTTGGCTTACGGTAGCAGATTACTCTCCATCATCCGCTGTGCGGCCAACAGACTGCCATGCCGGCTATGATCAAAATTCAATCCACCCTGCAAGTAGACGGAATAGGGAGCCGACATCGGAGCATCACAGCTAAGTTCCAGCGAAGCTCCCGTGACAAACGTACCGCCTGCCATCACCACCTCTTCCCGGTAACCCGGCAAAAGACTTGGTTCCGGCTGGGCCTTCCAATCGATCGGTCCCGCTTCCTGCACAGCTTGTGTAAAAACCAACAACCGTTCTTTGCTTTGCAATCGGATGGCCTGGATAATATCGCTTCTCTCTTCCTCGGGCTCCGGTTCTACCTCAAACCCCAGGGATTGAAAAAAGAAAGCGGCGAATAGGGCGCCCTTGAGACTTTCGCAGACGACAAAGGGGGCGGAAAACAATCCTTGGTACAGGGAACGGAGCTGTCCTTCGCTGGCTCCTAACTGCCGGCCAAGTCCCGGCGCGAAAATGCGCTCGGCCACCGCGTCCACCAGCTCCTCTCTCCCGGCTACATAACCACCGGTAAGGGCCAATCCACCCCCCGGATTCTTGATCAGGGAACCGCAAAGGAGATCAGCTCCAAACCTCGTGGGTTCTTGCTCATGCACGAACTCCCCATAACAATTGTCGAATAGGATCAAGCATTGGGGAAAGTCCGCCTTCATTCGATGGATCAGTTCCTGCAAGTCCTTCCATGAGTGCCTCTTGCGGTTTTCGTAGCCGGGAGAGCGCTGAAGGAAGACTAGCAAGGAATTCCTTGCCCGGCCGGCAGCGCGTTTCCATTCTGTTTTCTCGGTAACGATTTCTACTCCGCTGCGGGACAACAAATTCAGTGTAGGCAGCACTGACTGATAGGGGCACCCCTGGGGGCAGACCATCGTGTCTCCACTCTTCAAGAGGGCCATCAGGGCCGCGGCAATGGCATGAGTACCCGAGACAAACTGCGTTCGCACCATGGCAGCTTGAGCATCCATGGCAAAGGCAAAAACCTGATCCAGTCCTTGGCGGCCGAAGTCATGATATCCATAGCCGGAAGATCCTTTTAGGTGTGCTTCGGAGATATCGCCTCGGTGAAATCCTTCCAGTATCTTGCCAAACACGGATCGACGGGTTTTTTCCAAGGCAGGAAAGAAACCCCGAGCGCGCTCCTCTGCCTCTTTGGCTCGGTCAAGTAACGCTGGATCGAATCGGAGCATTCGTCATTGCCACTTCGGAGCGATGGCACTCCTTTTCCCGTTTGATTTCCGACATCAGACGATCCACTCCTTCACCGGTAAGGGCGGACACTTGCAGGGCCGATTGCTGCGTGCGCAGGAGCAATTGCAGCTGTTGTCCGCAGCCTGCCAGGTCCAGTTTATTGATCACGGTGATCATTGGTTTACTGGAAATCTCAAGCTCAATCATCAATTCTTTCGCTACCGCCAGATGATCCAAAGCTTTTGGATCGGATCCGTCGACAACGAGCAGAAGCAGGTCTGCGTCCTGCGCTTCTTCCAACGTCGCCCGGAAAGCAGTAAAAAGATGATGCGGAATCTTACGGATGAAACCGACCGTGTCGGAAAAGAGAATTCCATTATCCGTGCGAGCGCGGCGTATTTTCGGATCCAGCGTGGAAAATAGCCGCGTGGACACGAGTGTCTCCGTTCCGGTCAGCGCTCGAAAGAGTGATGATTTACCAGCATTGGTGTAACCAAGCAGGCTCACCAAGAAGAAGGCTTCTCTTCCACGGCGCAGCAAAGAGCGCTCCATGCGAATAGTCTCCAAGTCTTCTTTCAGCTTATGGATCCGTCGACGCATTAAACGACGATCCGTCTCCAGCTTTGTTTCGCCCGGCCCGCGCGTACCAATTCCTCCTCCGAGGCGGGAGAGCCTCTGTTGACTTCCCACCAGGCGCGGAAGCAAGTATTCCAGCTGGGCAAGTTCCACCTGGATTTTCCCCTCTTTTGATTGCGCACGTGCAGCGAACAAATCCAGAATTACCTGGCTGCGATCGACCACTTTCACTTGCAGGGCTTCCTCCACTGTCCGCAACTGGGTCGAGGTCAACTCATCGTCCGCAATCACCAGCGATCCTCCTTGTTGCTTGAGCATCCCCTTCAGTTCGCTGATTTTGCCACGCCCCAGATAAGTACGCGGGTCTGGCTTTAGGCGCTTTTGTATCAGTTGATCCATCACCACCACCCCGGTTGCTGTCGCCAGGTTTGCCAATTCGCGGATGGAATCCTCCGCTTCGTAGGTTCCTTTCGAAGCATAGTCACAAGCGATAAGAATGGCTTTTTCCGGTTCGGGAAGGGTTGACTTGAGGCTTTGATGCATCTAGGGAGTTACGCCGGTCAACTGCTGGATTGCTCGTTCCAGAACGGGGTCACGACCGGCTGCCTGATCCTCGGCAGTGGTTTGAATCTCTTGATCCGGCATAATTCCCTTTTTATGGATGGACTCGCCTGAGGGTGTCAGGTATCGCTGGGTCGTGATAATCAGTGCACCACCTAGGGGAAGCTGTTCCACCGTCTGAACGATACCCTTGCCAAACGTCCGTTCCCCAATCAACGTAGCGAGCCGGTTGTCCCTCAGGGCACCCGCCAGGATTTCGGCGGCACTGGCAGTGCCACCGTCAACCAATAAGACGATGGGCATGGAGTACTTCGGGGTGAAAGGATTGGAATAGGAAAATTTCTTTTGCCCGTCCCGATCTTCAATAATGACAATGGTTTGACCTGTCGGAACCAGCGAGCTTGCCAGATCAATTACTGAGGAAAGCAAACCCCCCGGATTCTGTCGCAGGTCAAGGATTAATTTGGACATCCCTTGCCGAGTCAATTGCTCCAGGATCTGGGTGAAATCCTTGGCTGTTTGTTCCTTGAAACCCAGAAGTTGGATGTAGCCGATGGAACCCTGCAGGATCCGGCCATTCACCGATTGGATTATGATCTGTTCCCGCGTCAGGGAGTACTCTTTCATTTCTCCGGCTCGTTCCAGCACCAATTTCACGTCCGTTCCGGGATCGCCCCGGACTTTGCCGGCGATTTCGTTTACGGACAAACCTTCAACGAATACATCTTCGACCTTGATGAAGTGATCACCCGAGCGAATCCCTGCCCGTTCTGCCGGAGTCCCCGGAAAGACAGAGATCACGGTGGGTTTCTCATCCTTGGAGCCAATCTCCATCCCAACTCCGCCATAGATACCAGTGATCTGTGTGGTCCAATCCGTATAATCGATCGGAGTGAGGTATTGGCTGTAGGGATCTCCTAAGGAATTGACCATCCCCCGTAATGCACCATTCATCAAGGTAGTGCTGGTGATTGTTTTTTCCAGATAATCTCGGTAGATCAAATCTGTCACTTCAGAAAAGAGCCCCCACTGCTCCGGGGTGAAATTCATGGTGGAAGGAGGATGAAGAAGCCCGGGTGCTTGGGGTGCCAACAAGTAGCCAAGAAAAAAACAAGAAACCGCCAGCGCCACGGCAACGATACCGGCGGAAATCTGGTAGAAGCGTTTCATCGGACTAGTCTAGGGTAGAAACCCTAGAGGGTCAACAAATTCCCCACCCGCGCGGACTTCAAAATGCAGGTGTGGTCCGGTGGTATAACCTGTCATTCCCACCCAACCGATCACTTCTCCCTGCAGCACTTCTTGACCGACATCAACATTGAAGCCGGATAAGTGAGCGTACACGGTTTGCAGCCCATCCAAATGGTCGATCAGAATCATGTTCCCATAGGAACCGAGGTATTCCGCTCCCACGACAACTCCATCCTTCACTGCTTCAACAGGTGCCCCATAGGCCGCGCCGATATCCAATCCTCGGTGGAAATCTCCCCAGTCGCGCCATCCGAAGTATGATGTCGGTGCTCCCCAGATGGGCCAAATAAAACCGGATTCTGAGGGTTGACCGGTGTAAGATACAGCGCCGCGGCTGGTAAGCAGATCGGTGATGTAGGCCTGGTCCGCTTCGATCTGTTGGATCAATTCGGATTTCTGCCCTTCCAAATTGGTCTGCTCGTCGAGCGCCTGCGCCATCAAGTCTCCCTTGGTGGCCAGGTCTCCTTCCAGAAGGCTCTTCTCTTCCTCTTGTTTCTGGCTGAGTTCAGCGTATTGCTCTTCTTGGCGAACCAGCAGCTCTCTCTGGTCCTGCAGTTGTTTTTTCTGCAATGCGAAGGACGCGATCAATTCTTTGGTTTGGTCCAGCAGGTTTTGGTCCTGACGGAATACCTTCTCGAAATAGGTCATGCGGGAACCGAATTCCTGGAAATCCTTGGAGGATAATAGAATCTCCAGATACTTTCCCCGATTGAGCTTATAGAGTGTGACCAAGCGTTGCCCCAAAAGGCTCTGACGTTCCTGCAGGGATCTTTCGATCACCTTCACCTCGGCATCCTTTTCGTTGATGGTCTGGGAAGCCTGCTGGATTGTAATCGAGATCTCATCCATCTTGGATTGGTAGAAAGTAAAGAGACCCTCTACTTCATACATCTGCGCATTTAAATCCTCGATTTGGTTGAGCAGTTCGCTTTGGTGATCTTCGGTCTCGGTGATCCTGCTTTTCACCTCTTCCAGTTGCGCTTTGTATTCCTCCAACTGGGCCTGCAGATCCGACACCTCATCACCCTGTACCGGAAATCCAACAGAAACCAGGAAGCAGAGAATCGCGAGCACGAAGCAAAGGAGTTTTTTCATTCCTGCAAGAATCTCCGAACGGACATATTTGCTGCCACAGCGCCCAGAAACGAACCCAATGCCATCAACACGATGATCACCCAGACTACATAGCTGTTATCGGGTGAGACTTGGGATAAGAAACTCAACCGCTGTAAACTGACCATCAGTACCGATCGCATGGGAATAACGAAAACGCAAGCCATTGCAGCACCAATCAAGCCATAAAAAATGCCTTCGGCAATGAATGGATACCTGATGTAACCATTGGTAGCTCCAACGAGCTTCATGATCTCGATCTCTGGACGGCGGGCATAAGCAGTCATCCGGATGGCAGAGGAGAGCAAGAACCAGGTGCTGAGGACAAACAATAACGAGATGATCACGCCTAATATACGAAAGTAGTTCGCAAACGCGATCAGTTTGGAAACGATTTGGGCATCATATTGGATATCATCCACCTCGGGTATGATGCGAAGCTGGGAGACGATGGCATCCGCCATCTGGGGGTTCTTCGGTTTTATTTCCAAGGATGCGGGAAGCGGATTGGCCACCAGGCTGGAGAGTACTTCCTCGTATCCTGCCAAATCCCGCTTCAAGGTATCCATCGCCTCTTCCTGGCTGACATACGTGACGGATTCCACCTCCGGCCAGGCCACGATTTTGGCCTGCAAATACGCCACATCCGAGGCAGTGACCGTCGTCTTGAGGTAGGCAGAAATCCCCACTCTTTCCTCAAAGCCATGAACCAAGTTGTTCAAACTACCATCCAGCAGGAGGAAGATGCCGAAGATCAGCAAAGAAATCGCCGCCACGGCGATGCAAGCCACAGAGAATACTCCGTTGCGGCGAATGTTGAGCCACATTTCGGCGAACACTCTGCGCGAAAAACGGAACGAACCGGTCCGCTCAACCGGAAAAGGGCGCCGTCTCGGTCTCTTTGCCATTATTGGTTTCGTCCACTTTTCGTCCTCGTTCCAGGACAATGGTATGGCATTGCAGCTTACGCACAATCTCCTCGTGGTGCGTTGCCATGATTACCGTCGTTCCTTGTTCGTTGATTTGTTTCAGCAAATCGATCAAGTCCCAGGAGGAAGACCAATCCAAGTTGCCGGTGGGTTCGTCGGCCAAAAACAGCGGCGGGTTGTTTGCCAGAGCTCGGGCAATACTCACCCGCTGTTGTTCCCCCCCTGACAGTTCTGGCGGGAAACAGTTGGCTTTTTCTTCCAAACCCACCAATTCCAGGACTTGTCTCATGCGTTTTTTAGCGTCCCGATCGGCCACCCCGATCACCTCTAAACTGAAAATCACATTTTCCGCCACCGTACGGCGCTGAAGTAGTTTGAAATCCTGAAAGACACTGCCGATCGTCCGCCGCAAGTGGGGTATTTGATTTATCTTCAGCCGGGAGAGGTCCCGCCCGTCAACGATCACTCTGCCTTGCGTGGGACCCTCAGCCCGATAGAGAAGCTTGAGTAAAGTGGATTTCCCGGCGCCGGAAGATCCCGTAATGAAAACGAATTCTCCCTTCTCTACGCTCAAACTGACATTATCAAGGGCAATCAAGTTTGGCGGAAATACCTTGGATACGGTTTGCAGTTCTACCATCGTTACGCCCAGCTTCGTCACGGTTTATGGTCCGAAAATCTGATGCAGACCCCACACCAGTAAAATGGCATCGGTGCCGGCCAGCAACCCTCGTCCGTCCGAGCGAGGAGTAATCAGGAGATGGTTGGTAGAAACGGCCGCCAGGTGGGGGATATCAATTCCTGCGGTGACATCCGAGAGGCCACCTTTGGCTGAAGTCGGATCGGCCAGACAAACCGTTTCTCCTACTCGAACGATTATTTGCGTGCCAGCCTCGGCCTGAAGAAACTGACCCTTCTTAAGCTCAACGACCAGAGGAATCAGGAACTGATCCAGATAACTCTTGGTAACAATCGGATCCTCCGCCGTTCCTGGAGAGGTCTGAGCCTGAGCTTGGCCGACAGCGAACATGCAGCCAATCGCAAGAAAACCGATCAAAAGAAGTGTGATTGCTTTATTGGGCAAAATTAGGTCTCCGTTTTTGTTTCTAGTATTATATCAGCCGGCTTTTTCCCGACGCAAATTCTGCCA
>JBGOWQ010000162.1:0-3781 GCA_041478715.1 Thermodesulfobiota bacterium
CATGCTCTACCGGGCAGTGTTGGGTGATGCATTGATGATTTGGGAGCCGAACAAGCTCGCGGTGATAGAATTCCTTCGTGATGTAGAAAGCCGTTTCGATCCCAATCAACTCCTTAGTGAAGTCCCACCCTGGCGCCTAAAACGAAGTCACCTTTCCAGCGACCCATTCTTACCGGGAGCGGTGGAAGAGCGATATGGATTGAAATAAAAAAACTACGATCGAAGGTGATCCTGATCCAGAAACGGATGCCAAGATTAAAAACCGATCGAAGAGTACTTGTCGCAGATCGAAACAGATTATACTAATGCTAGAGAGGAAAAGATGGCACAATTAGAGCCGATCGTACTGGATCGGAGGCCACAAACAGTTTTGGAATTCCGTGGACTGCAAGAGCGGTTTGCCCGTAAGCCAGAAGGCGGCGCTGCGGCATTCGTAACCGCTTTATGGATGTTTTGCCTGGACCGTTCCCTTGGGGAAGAATGTTTGCTGCTCACAGTGGACGCAGACCGGATCGAACAAGTGATTGGGACACATGGCAAACAGTTGCAACAGATGTTTAGACTGCGGATCGAGGAACAGTTAGCCACTCAACCCTATTTGATTCGTTCTTACTTTGTAGGTGCCACACCCCAGAATGGGTATCAGCCTTCTGATCCCTACACGATCACTTGTCTGGATAATCCGTTTAGCATTGATTCCACCGGCTTGAGGATTAAGCTTTTCCTGGTCTGTGGTGGAGCCGATTCCCCTCGGCCGATCACATTGCGCCGTGGTTGGGATGACTTCTGGCGGGCATTGGAGTGGAGCAGCGTTGTGATGGGGATCAAACCGCTACAGCCATCACCATAGCTGATTTGACTTTCAGTTTTCGCTTCCGCCACAAGCGAAGAGAACGGCACGTGGATGTTAGCTCAAGAGCCGACTCATGAGCTACAATCGGTCGAACGGTGAACCGGATTTGACCTGTCCGATCACCCCGGAGGTCGTCATGGCTGAATTGGTTTTGTTGCGTCACGGTGAAAGCATTTGGAATAGGGAAAACCGCTTTACCGGTTGGACGGATGTCGATTTGTCCAGCCAGGGAGTAAAGGAAGCTCGGCAAGCCGGACTCGCGTTGAAGACAGAGGGCTATGAATTTGACCTGTGTTATACCTCTGTGTTGAAACGGGCGATTCGCACTCTATGGTTAGTGCTGGAGGAAATGGATCGAATGTGGTTACCGGTGATCAATGCCTGGCAACTGAACGAGCGCCACTATGGTGCCCTGCAAGGATTGAATAAGGCGGAAACCGCTGCCCGGTTCGGAGAGGAACAGGTCCAGATCTGGCGGCGTTCCTATGATGTCCGCCCACCGGCGTTGGAAAGTGGCGATTCACGCTGGCCCGGCAACGATCCCCGCTACAAAGGATTGCGGCCGGAAGAGGTGCCTTTCACCGAATGCCTGAAGGATACTGTGGATCGCTTTCTGCCGTATTGGCACGATGTCATTACCCCGTCGATCCGCAATGGCCAACGATTACTGATCGTGGCGCACGGTAACAGCCTGCGTGCTTTGGTGAAATACTTGGATCAAATTTCCGACGAAGAGATTCCGCTATTGAATATCCCTACAGGCATTCCTCTGGTGTATTCATTGAACGACCAATTGCAGCCGATGGACCATCACTATTTGGGCGATCCGGAAGCAGTGGCCAAGGCAGTGATGTCGGTAGCCAACCAGGCGAAAGCAAAGCTTGCCTGATGATTGCTAGGGGACGGGCGGTGACGCAAGCAAGCCGTAGCGCTGCTTGAGCTGAGCGATTCGCTCGGAAGCTTGCCAGATTCTTGCGGGGAGGATTTGGCCTTCTTTGCACGCCTCAAAAAGGATGTCTCTTGCCTTCCATGCGATCTCGTCATCGTAGGTTTGGCCGTTATTGGAAAGGATCAACAAGTCACAGCCGGCATTCACCGCCCGCACCAACGCGTCTGCGAACCCGAAATTCTCTACGATGGCCCCCATCTCCATATCATCGGAAACAATCACGCCTTGGAATAGAAGGGTATTTTGGAGGAGGTTTTGCAGGAAGAGGGGGGAGAGTGTTGCCGGGTAAACTGGATCGACAGTCCGATTCATCACGTGAGCAGTCATCACCGCATCAGCCAGTCCGGCCTCGATCAATTCGCGGTAAGGAATCAACTCTTCCGACCGCCAACTATTCGTAACATCAACCAGGCCGAGATGGGAATCCTCGCTTGAGCTGCCATGTCCGGGGAAGTGCTTGAGGCAAGAAATGATGCGATTTCGATGCAATCCGCGAACAAAAGCGGCAGCATCCTGGGCAACCTGTGCGGGATCAGCGGAAAAAGAACGTCCCAAAGCGCCAATTACCGGATTCTCCGGGTTGATATTGACATCCACCACTGGGGCGAAATCCCAGTTGATTCCCAAATCCGCCAGCTCCTGCCCCAGCCGGTCGGCGGTTTGCTCGATTTGCTCCGTACTACCCTGACCCATCTCCTGGGCGCTGGGAATCTCCGGAAAACCATATTTGGGTTTCAGCCGATTCACTTTTCCACCCTCCACATCGATCGTAACGAACAAGGGAGTGGGGGAACTGCGCTGAAGGTCTCGGCTCAGGCGCTGAACCTGTCCCGGATCGACGATATTGCGGGGAAATGTCCGACCCGAAGGAACATCCAAGTCATAAAGCACAACACCGCCAAGGTTGAGCTCGCGCAAGGCACGGATGATGGTGGCACTCTCGGTGACTTCAGTACCGCGGAATCCCACCAACAGCATTTGACCGATTCGCAAACGCAGCTCTTGATCTGTCATTTCAGGTTGTGTCTGGCGGTGAAGAAGCACCCAAGAAACTACGACGCAAAACAAAACCACAACTGCCAGGATTAATACAAGCATCCGCTGTTTCACGTTTTCACCCCGAGTGTATCAGCGTAGAACCGATGCCGGGATCGAACAGGTCTGGCTGCATCACAAGGAAAGCCTTCCATTTCCGATAGAGCCCTTTTCATGGATGCTCCACCTTAGTAGCGGTCCAGAGTTCATCTTCGGGGGATTCCAAATCCTGCCAAAGCAACCCAAGAGAACCAAAGGGGGTTTGGTAGAGCCAATGAAACCAGGTTTGTCTCGATCGAATCGAGCGATTCATTTTATTTTCCCGATCCCCCGCAGCCAAAGAGGTTTGAACCTGTCAGATGAATTCCGTTCAATGAAAACACCATTTGGGCGAGTCCCTAGACCACCTTTGGTGGAAACATCTGGTCCACCAGGTCGCATTCCTGTTGCCATAACCCTTTACCAGCGCGGATCGAATCGCCAAACTCCAGGTAGGAACCGTGACCATCGTAGGAAGGCCATGTCAAACGGCTGCTCCCATTGGGATTTCCGCTTTCAGCAAACGCCAGCCAATAATCCATCATCGTACGCGATAGTTCCTGGTCTGATTTAAGGTAGCCCAATGTCCGGTCCACTTCACCAAACACATAGGGAATTTCTGCACCATGGTGGACAGCCCACCGCTTGCCCTCTTCGGTGGGCGGACGATGCGAAAATTGGTACAGAAAAGCAGGGACCCCTTGCTTCCGCATCGAATTGGCCGCGAAACGAGCAGGTGCCATAAACTCCAGCAGGGTGATCAGCCGATCGAGTGACTGGAAGACCTCCTCCCGGTTCCGAGCGGGATACAATGCAAGCAATTCCTGAGCTCGGTTTCCGGCGACCAGCCGGAGCAATACCCGATAGCGCAAAGGGGAATTCACCGGCGCGAATTCGCGGAAAAG
>JBGOWQ010000267.1:0-2566 GCA_041478715.1 Thermodesulfobiota bacterium
CGCACCAAATGGATCTTCAGCTCCGACTCCACATAGCGGGCAGCAAAAAAGAACACATAGCCGATCCGGCTGCCCTGGATGCTGCTGCGCAGCGTGACCGGCGTTAAGGTGGTGAGGGTCTCGCTGGAAAGCTTCACCGGCGCCAGTTGCAGCTCCTCCTTCCCGGGCGGGGTCAGAGCGTAGGTGTCCGGCACCGGCTCCGAGGGACCCAGCGACTGGCCGGTGTAGTGGAAGAAGAGGTAATTCACCCAGTTCGTCGTATACCCGAAGCGGTTGGCCACCAAGTAGTAAGAGCGGACGTCGCCCGTGGGGTCAGCCAGGATCTCCGAAATCGGGAAGTAGAGGCTGATGCCGCAGGTGGTTGGTTCACCCACGGCGACTCCCAGCACGCTGATTGCGTCCCCATCCGAAAGGGCCACCACGGCTTGTTGCACCGCTTCGACCAAGGCATCCGCAGCCTGGGTTACTCCGGCATCGCCCGTGCTGTCCTTTACCAACCGGGCAAAACTGACCAGGTCCAGATAGGCGGGCGGAGCCTCCTTGCTGAAGAAAGTACCGAATGCCAGTGCGTCCTGCCGTGCTTTGGCCACCAGGCTTTGGTCAACGTTGACCAGTTGCTCGGCGAGTTGGTTCAACCGCTCCAGCATTGTCGGCAGCGCCGCCAGGTCCACCGCGGAGAGGGTGCTGCCGCCGTCGCGCACGAACTGGATCGCCTCTTCCCGATCCGTCATGATGCCAAAGGCGTACAGGCTGTAGGCGTCTTCGAAGCGGCGATCGTCCGTCACGAAATGGCCCACGGCTGAAATCGCTAATAGGTCCGGATGGTTGCCGTAGGTATCGGGATCTTCTCAGGTCCTTCAGCCAGGCGGCGTACGCCCAGGCGGTGGAACTGTTCTCCACGTTCTGGGACGCCACCGCGTAGCGGGCATAAGGTGCCACTTCCACAAACACCTCCAGGCTGGCCATCAAGCAGGCGTCGAAACCGATCAGATCCAGGGATGGCAGCCCGGCTTGGCGAAGCCGCTCCAGGGCGCGGCCGATCTCCATCGTAAACAGAAGATCCCCCCGCTGTTCGGCCAGGGCGATGTTATCCCGGCCGATCCCGCCGCTGTCGCGGTCCAGGTAGCCACCGGGCCAGCCCGCACCGTGGTCCAGCATCACCAGCGCATAGTGATCCGCAGGGTAGTTTTGGGCCGACCACTGCACGAAATCCACCAGCGTATCCTCGTTGGCCATGTTCACTTCGCCCAAATCGACTAACAGGGGTGAGCGAATCGCCTCCATGTCATCGTCTGGCTGCAACAGGTAGCGTCGGGCGCCGGACCAGTCACCGTCGGCGGTGTTGCCGCCGGAATAGCGAGCCACCTGGGCCACGATTCGCACCCGGTTGTCGGAACCAATGGACTCCGCCTCGTTGACGTCGAAAAGGCTCCATTTCTCCGTGATCTCGTCGCGCAAATCGAAGTAAAGCATCACCGTCCAGGTTTGACCAGTCTGGTTCTCGTCGGGCGAGGGTGAGGCGGAAGGTTCCGCGGTGGGCGATGGTTCGTCAGGTGGGGAAGGCTCTGCGGTCGGCGTGGGTTCATCAGGCGGAGATGGGCTTTCGGTGGAGATGGGACCCACCGGAATGGGATACCCCGTGCCGTCCCCGCCGCAGGAAGTGAGAAAAAGGATCACCACAAGTACGGCTGCAATTGACATCCACTGATGGCCCCTACGAGATTCCACCATGGGAACCCTCCTTTCCGTCCGTCCGCATGATGCCATGCCGCCCGTCAAAAGCGGGTTCATCTGTACAGAACGACACGGATGATTATAGAACAATCGATCACCCTACAAGACGCCCCATCGCGATCGTGATGGCAGCGGAGACTCAGATTCGAAACCAGCGAGGTGGAACGTGAATCATGCTTGATTTCGTGAGTCTCTTCCAGTCTCTGTCCTCAGGATTCTAGTGCTACAAATCGCCTGGCTTGTCTCTTGTTTGAAGGATAAGCCGGTTCACCGATTGGTGTTGTTCGGACCGGGGTTTGCTTTGACTGCATCTATTCCTTTAGGGCAGCGTGACGGTGACGGTGGTTCCCACGCCCTCCGTGCTCTGTAGCGAAATCGTACCGCCATGGGCTTCCACGATCCGGCGGCAGACGTAGAGGCCCAGGCCGGTACCGGGGATTCCCTTCTGTTGGGCCGAGCCCCGCTGGAAGGGCTGAAACAGTTGCTTCTGCTCATTAGCCGGGATGCCGAGGCCGTGATCCTCCACTTCCAGGAGGAGAGTGTCTCCTTCCATCCCCAACCGGATCTCGACCCTTCCTCCCTTGGGCGAGAACTTGACGGCGTTGGTCAAGAGGTTCTCCACCACTCGGGCGAGGGCTTCCTGGTCGTAAGCGCCCTCCGGTACCGGTTCCAACTGTAGATCGAACTGTACTTGGAGGGCCAGGGCGTAGCCGGTCAGATCCTCCACCACCCGCTGGACGATCTCCTCCAGGCGACAGGGGGCCAGGAGGAGAGGGAAGCGGTCTTCCGTGCTGCGCTGGCTGTCCACCAGGTTGTTGATCATCCGCTCCAG
>JBGOWQ010000203.1:0-3195 GCA_041478715.1 Thermodesulfobiota bacterium
CGTCGGCGGCCAGCAAGGTATTCTTGGTACCGGAGGAGCGCAAGGTCCAATGAGTTCCATCCATTGATGTGAGGATGGTTCCGCCGCTGCCGACCGCCAGGAACGTGGGCAACCCCATCGTTTCGCGGAAGGAGATCGTGCGCAAGTCGGCGGTGGTCCCAACGTCAATTGGTACCCATTGCAGGCCGTCTATGGAGGTAAGCAGCGTCCCATGGCTGCCGGTCGCAACAAAACGACCGACTCCATAGGCAATACCGTCTAGCGTTTCCGAGGAGTCGCTGTTTTGCGGTTCCCATTGGATTCCGTCGAGGGATCGAAAAATCGAACCGTCTTCCCCTACGGCGACCCACAGATTGGCGCCGAACGTGACCCGATTAAGGCTGCCGCTGCCCGCGCTGTGCTGGGACCATGTTTTCCCGTCGGGGGATACCAAAACGGTGCCTTCTTCTCCTACTGCAACCCAGGTGTTGTCCCCGACTGCTATGTCCCGTAACGTTTGGTCCGTGCCGCTGGCTGCTCCCGTCCATGTTTTTCCATCCACGGAGGTCAGGATCGAGCCTCCACTTCCGACAGCAATGATCAAATTACCATTAGTGGCAATCGCCAACCAGTCGCTTTCGTTGTCCGCGGGGGAAGCGGACGCGGAGGAAGCTGGTGGACCGATGATCACCCGGTTGCCGGGATCGTCCCAGCTCACCGTTCGGCCCAGCGCTTCCGCGATCGCCCGCAGCGGGACGAAGGTACGGTCTTGAAAAAGGAAGGGTTCGGTGTCTGGAGAAATCTGTTTCCCGTCCACCCAGATGGTGATGTCGCGATAGGTGACTTCGATCGTCTGGCTATCGGAAGCGGCAACAGCGATCGGTGCCACCGAAGTCAACAGCAATCCGGCAATCGCTAGAAAAATAATGAATTTCCGTGTCATGTTCATTCTCCTCTATCGCCCAACTACTCGTAGCGCAGGGCATCGATCGGCTTCAAGCTGGCCGCCCGTTGCGCTGGATAGTACCCAAAAAACACACCCACACCCATGGAGAAAAGCAGACCCAATAGTACAGAGTTCCAGGTGACCGCGGCCGGGAATCCGGCAAAGGATGCGATCAAAAAGGCTCCCAGAAACCCCAATCCGATCCCCAGGATTCCACCGGCGGTGGCCAGCAGCACCGATTCCACCAAGAATTGGGCCACGATATCCCGTCTGAGGGCGCCGATGGCCTTGCGCAGGCCGATTTCCCGCGTACGCTCGGTGACGGAGACCAGCATGATGTTCATGATGCCGATCCCTCCCACCAGCAGCGAGACGCCGGCGATGCCGGCCAGCAAGACGGTAAAAATACCCGTCACTTCCGTAGCGGTGCTCAAGAGGTCTTCCTGATTCATAATGGAAAAGTCGTTGGTTCCGCTGGGTTGGATGTCGTGACGTATCCTCAGCAGTTGCGTGATGCGGTTGGAAACCGACGTCATTTGATCGGTGGATACGGCTTCCACGCTGATTTGGTTCACATTTTTGCTGCCCGTCAGCAGTTTTTGCACGGTGGTGATCGGCATCACAATCCGATCGTCCTGGCTGCCAAACCCGCCGCCTCCTTTGGAGGCCATCACGCCGAGCACACGACAGTTGACACGCGCTCGATTCACCACCAGCTGCACGGTCTGTCCCACGGGGTTCGATTTGGCAAACAAATCCTCGGCCACGGTGGCACCCAGCACAACCACTTTCTCCCACTGATCCACTTCGATCTGGGTGAAGAAACTGCCACTTGACATCTCAATGCTGGTGCTGGACTGATACTCCGGGATGGTACCGACGATGCTGGTATTCGTATTGTTTTCTCCCACGATGGCCTGAACCCGCGTGCTAACTACCGGCGCAGCCGCATTGACGCCTTCCAGATTGCGGATGGCATCCGCGTCAGCCAGGGTCAGGCTTCTGGCCTGGTTGGAGGTTGCCACACCGCCGCTGCGTTGAAAACCCGGCTGGACAGTAAGCAAGTTGGTTCCCAAAGCGGAGATGCGCCCCGTTACCGATTGCTGGGTGCCGGCACCGATGGATAACATCATGATTACAGAGGAAACCCCGATGATGACCCCCAGCATGGTGAGAAAGGCGCGGCTTTTGTTGTGCCCCAGGGCGCGAAGCGCCATCTGCAGGATCCGTGTGCTCCTCATGCCTGGCCTCCCTCCGCCGGCATATCCCGCAGAAGTTCCGCTGCCAACAGCCGACTCGAGACCGGCTCGTCGGACACGATCAGTCCGTCGCGCAGCCGGATCAATCGTTTGGCATGCTGACTGATGTCGTGCTCATGCGTGACTAGGATGATGGTCCGCCCTTCCTCATTCAATGATTGGATGATCGACAACACTTCTTCCGAAGACCGAGTATCAAGGTTGCCCGTCGGCTCATCCGCCAGGATCAAAGAGGGTCCCGTCACCAGCGCCCGGGCAATGGCCACCCGCTGTTGTTGACCAATTGACAGTTCGTTGGGCCGGTGGTGCAGGCGATCCATCAAACCAACCCGGCCCAGGGCTTCCGTTGCCAATTTGCGCGCGTTTCGGTAGCCGTTGTAGACCAGCGGTAGTTCCACGTTTTCCACCGCGGACGTTCGCGGCAATAGGTTGAAACTCTGGAAGACAAAACCGATTTTATGATTGCGCAAGCGAGCCATTTGGTTATCCGTCATTCGATTGGTTTCATTTCCGTCCAGCAAATAGACTCCGCCGGACGGGACATCCAGGCAGCCCAGAATGTGCATCAGGGTGGATTTGCCGGAGCCGGACGGTCCCATAATGGCCACGAATTCTCCTTCCTGGATGGAGAAACTGAGACCGCGCAGGGCTTTCACCACCGTATTTCGGCCCAATTGGTAGGTTTTGGCCAGGTTTTGCACTTCAATCACGGCTGTCATCGTTTTTTCCCTAACCGCCTCTACGGCCGAATTCCCGATGGAGGACCGCCTCTGTCGCCGGGTATTTCGATCATGTCTCCGATCCCGCCCATACCCTGGAATCCCGTATTTGAACTACTAGAGGTGGAATCAGCAGTCAAACCGATTTGATCATTCTCCTTGACTCCGCTTTTGATCTCCGCCATCGAGTCGTTTAGCACTCCAATTTCTACCGGTTTGGGGGTAAACACCTTGCCATCCCAAACCAGGACCGCATAGCGGCTGCCGATGCTTTGGAGCGCAGAGCGGGGAA
>JBGOWQ010000249.1:0-2751 GCA_041478715.1 Thermodesulfobiota bacterium
CCATTACTTCTGCCAGATTTTTTTCCTCATAATTGCCTGATACGATTAACCCTGCTTTCTCAAACATCAGTCGATAACGATTATTCAACTCGTAACGATGCCGGTGGCGTTCCTGTACAACGTCCAAACCATAAGCTTGGTGAGCTTTACTACCAACCTTCAATCGGCAGGGATACGACCCAAGTCGCATGGTTCCGCCTTTTCCTTTTCGCCCGCGCTGGTTGGGTAATAGGAAAATGACGGGGTCAGGCGACTTGGGATCAAACTCAGTACTATTTGCGCGCTGTAATCCGCAGATGTTGCGGGCAAATTCAATTACGGCACATTGCATCCCCAAGCAAAGACCCAGGAATGGGACCCGCTGCTCCCGCGCATAACGGATCGCCAGGATCTTGCCCTCAACGCCGCGGTTGTCAAAACCTCCCGGCACGAGTATCCCGTCCAAGTGGTTCAAAGCTTTTTCCGTGCCCGCTTTTTCGAATTTCTCCGCATCGATCCATTTCACATCAGGTGCCACCCCAACCTCAAAACCAGCGTGCTTTATGGCTTCTGTGACCGAAATATACGTATCGTGCATCCCAACGTACTTCCCTACCAGTCCGATTTGCACGGTGGGGCGCACGCTCTCCAGGACCCTATCCAAGTGATCCCACTTGGACAAGTCTGTTTTCCGATGCTTGCCAAGAAAACGGTCCAGAATCGGTGCCAATCCTTCTCGTTCCAGGAAGATGGGAACGCGGTAAATGGATTCCAAGTCAGGAAGTGAGATCACCTCATTCGGCCCCACGTCGCAGAAGAGTGCGACTTTGTTTCTCATTTTTCCCGAAATCGGCAAGTTCGAGCGACAAACAATCACATCAGGTTGTATTCCGATGCTGCGAAGTTCACGCACACTATGCTGTGTAGGTTTTGTTTTCTGTTCCCCACTGGGATCCAGAAACGGCACCAAAGTCGTGTGGATGTAAAGAACATCCTGTGGCTGATAATCCCTGCGGAATTGTCGAATCGCTTCCAGGAAAGGCAATCCTTCAATATCGCCCACTGTGCCGCCAATCTCTATCACAAGCACCTCTGCAGCCGATTCGTGAGCCAACAGACGGATTGTCTGTTTGATCTCGTCGGTCACATGCGGAATCATCTGCACAGTGGCTCCTAGGTACTCTCCTCGCCGTTCGCGGGTGATCACGCTGGAATAGATCTTTCCTGAAGTGACATTGGAGAGACGTGTCAGATCTTCATCGATGAACCGTTCATAGTGACCAAGATCCAAATCCGTTTCCGCTCCATCGTTTAGCACGAACACTTCCCCGTGCTGGTAAGGGCTCATGGTCCCTGCATCCACGTTCAGATACGGGTCGAATTTCAGCATGGTCGCGGATAAACCGCGGGCTTTGACCAGGGCACCGATGGATGCTGTTAGGATCCCTTTGCCCAGTCCTGATACCACACCTCCCGTGATAAAAATGAATTTGCTCAAGCCCGTCTTCGCCTTAGCAACTCGTATACAATAAAACTGGCTACCCCAGAAGGAGTCGTGCCGGGACCGAACCCCGCATCGAATCCAACTTCTAGCGCAACCTCCGCATCGATGTAGGGACCGCCACAGATTAGGATTAGATTCTGGCGCAATTCCTCCCCCTCCAAGAGATCCTCCAAGTAGGAGAGGTTTTGGAGATGAGATTGTCTCTGCGTAACAACTTGCGAAATCAATGCCACATCTGCTTTGCGCTCAACAATCTCGCGTAATATTTCCTCGGCAGGAACTTGAGCTCCAAGGTTAAAAACCTTGAACTGGGGATAGCGCTCCAACCCGGATTCCCCGCCGCAACCCTTGGCACTTAGGATGGCATCCAGTCCGACTGTATGGGCGTCAGCACCCATTGTCGCTCCCACTAGAGTGACTGTTTTTCTTAGTTCATGCGCCAGCAGGTCATTGATCTGCCAAAAATCCAGCTGGGGGATATCTATGGTGGGAACATGGATGGACGAGAGATTGACGGAACCGCTGGTTCTGCCATAAATGATGTAAAAGGAAAAGGAATTACCCAGATCCTGCGCATAAACTAACCGCAAATGCTCCAGTCCGAGTTTGCCAGCGATTTGTTTGGCAGCTTCCTTCGATTGTGGGGAAAGGGGAATCGGTAAACTAAAGGAGATCTGGATCGCGCCGTCATTGAGACGGTCTCCATAAGGTCGCACTTCCTGGTTCTGTGTCATCGTGCGATTTTCTGTGCCTGCCTTACCAGTTCCTGGTCCAGAAAGGGATTCAAATAGAACTGGCTGGTCGGAAATACGCCTTCATAGCCGCGTCCTCCTTTGCGACTGCGTTTGATTTGGGAAAACATTCCCCGGTTCAGTGCCGTCCATAAACCGATTTGCTCGATTTCCGATAATGTGATTTCCGTTTGATTCAAAATCTCCTGTGCACGCGCTTTCGCTTTCCCTTTCTGGCGAAAATTCAGTTCTGTTCGCAAGGAGGACGCCGCGGAGCGCAAATGGATCGCGCTTTCCAAGCTGAGATAGCGGTCTTGTACATACGGTGTATGAATTCCTTCTGTCGGCATCCCCAATAGGATGATTTCTTGTCCGGTGCAAATGGCCACAAGGTTGAAGAGGCTGTCCAATACATGGGCGAAGAAAATATTGCCGGATATGTAACGCGTGGGAGGCATGAATTTCACTGGCGAGCGGGGGAAGATTTGTCGAATTAATTGTGCTTGCACCAATTCCCAAAGAAAACTATCCGGCAAG
>JBGOWQ010000198.1:0-3299 GCA_041478715.1 Thermodesulfobiota bacterium
CACGGACGGGGACGAACCGGGAGTGGCGATGACCCTCCTGCGTTATTTGAGCTCGCTCGGCCTCCATCCAGTCGCCGGGGGCAATCTCAAAGGCATGATTGACCACTATCGAACCCCCGAAACCCAGAGGGCATTTGCTGAAAAATATGGCCAAGATGTAAGGAAAGTAACGTCGTTCGCAGACGCCACCAAATTGTCCATGGAAACAGCGGTTCTTGCTAATGCAACGGGATTCCACGTTGGACGCCGTGGCATGTACGGCCCAGCGTGCGCCCATGTCAGGGAGATGGCGCATCTTCTCCCGGCCGACCAGATGCTTGATCCGGGGCTTGTTGACTATGCCCTCGGTGCGGAGCCATATACAGGGGCTTTTGTCATCGTTTACGAGGAATCCGTTCTCAAGAAGGCTCAACTCGCATACTACAAACTCGGTGATGGCCCTTTCTATGTCTTTTATACCCCCTATCACCTACCTTACATCCAGGTCGCTTCGACGATCGGGCGAGCGGTGATCCATCATGACCCGACTGTCACCCCGATCGCAGGTCCCGTATGTGAAGTCGTGGCTGTGGCCAAACGTGATTTGAAAGCTGGCGAGTGTCTCGACGGGATTGGAGGATTCTGTACATATGGTCTTATCGACAATACCGCTGACGCCCGCGCCGCGGCCGCTCTGCCAATGGGCCTGGCGGAAGGCTGTGTGCTGCGCCGGAGTGTCTCGAAGGATGAAGTGCTCTCGTTCCATGATGTGGAATCGCCTAGAGGTCGGTTGATTGAGACTTTGTGGCAGGAACAAATGGCCCGTTGGCCGGTTGTGGCACCAGCTTCTCGGCCTGTCCCGGGCGGGACCAGCAAACATGCTTAATCGTTCGTTCTGGCAAGACCGCAGGGTGTTTCTCACCGGGCATACCGGTTTCAAGGGAAGTTGGCTTTCGTTATGGTTGCAGGCCCTCGGCGCGGACATCACTGGATACGCGCTGGACCCTCCTACGCAACCAAACCTGTTCGAGCAAGCGGAAGTCGTGGACGCGGTTCGCACGATCCTCGCCGATGTCCGTGATTTGCCGCGGATTGTCTCGGCCGTGGCGGAGTGCCGTCCCAGCGTCATCATCCACATGGCCGCTCAGTCCAGCGTTCATCGCGGCTATGAAGATCCGATTGAGACCTATTCCTCCAACGTCATGGGCACGGTTCATCTCCTCGAAGCGGTCCGGCAGTACGGTCAGCCGTGCGCCCTGGTCAATGTCACCAGCGACAAATGCTACGAAAACCAAGAATGGGTATGGGGCTACAGGGAAAGTGACGCTTTGGGGGGACAGGATCCCTATTCGAATAGCAAAGCGTGCAGCGAATTTGTCACCAAGGCATTCCGGGATTCCTATTTTCCAATTGAGGATTTCTGGCGCCACGGAGTTGCCATTGCCAGCGCCAGAGCGGGCAATGTCATTGGGGGTGGCGATTGGACGCGTGATCAACTCGTCCCCGACCTGATCAGAGCCTTTATCACGTGCCAGCCTTGTCTGATCCGGAATCCCTCGGCCATCCGGCCATGGCAATTCGTCCTGGAGCCATTGCGCGGATACCTGATGCTGGCCGAACACCTCACGGAGTCTCCCGGCCGGTTTGCCTCTGCCTGGAATTTCGGCCCCGAAGAAACGGATGCCCAACCTGTTTCCTGGATCGCGGATCAAATGGCGCGGCTCTGGGGGAACCACGCTTCGTGGCATCAGGATCCCGCAACTCGACCGCCGGAAGCCCGGTATCTTAAGCTGGACATTTCTAAGACCAGGGTGGACTTGGATTGGCGCCCTATTCTTCCTTTGAGCTCGGCTCTCGACTGGGTAACTGAATGGTATCGCGCCTACAGCGCCGGAGAGGATCTTGGACGCCTTACGCGGACGCAGATCGCGAGGTATGTGGCCCTCTTGAACAAGGAAGACTAAGGAGCTGCCCCTTCAATGCCGGACGTCGTGATCCTCGGAAGTGGAATGGCAGGCTTCGGCGCTGCGTTCCGGTTCCACGCCGAAGGTATCACACCCGTAATGTATGAGCAAAACAACTTCTTTGGTGGAAACGCGGCATCATTCCGCTATGCCAGTGGTTTCCTGTTCGATGTTGGCCCTCATATCTCGTTTACAAAGGACCCTCGCATCCGAGATCTTTTCGCCGAGAGTGTAGATCAGAAGTACGTGACTGCTCAGATTAATTTGAATAACTTCTGGCGGGGCTTTTGGCCCCGCCATCCCGTGCAGCTCCACCTGCACGGACTGCCGGAAGACGTCGTCGTCCAGGTCATCGCTGACTTCGTAGCGGAGAGACAGGCGCCCGAACGCGTAATCAAGAACTACGCCGATTGGCTACTTGCAAGTTTCGGCCGGACCTTCACTGAGTTTTTCCCCATGCAATACACGAAGAAGTTCCACCTTACGACGGCTGCAAACTTGAGTACAGATTGGGTCGGACCTCGCATCTATCGACCAACCCTGGAAGAGGTTCTGCGCGGTGCGCTCTCTTCATCGGCACCACACATTCACCACATCACAGACTTCTGGTATCCCACCGAGGGTGGATTTGTCTCCTACCTGCAAAAGTTCCTTCCGATGGCAAACCTCAAACTTAATCACAAAATGGTGGCTCTCGACCCCGATGAACGCCAGATCCTCTTCTTGAATGGCGCCCGGATACGCTACCATAGCTTTGTTTCTTCGGTTCCCTTACCAGACCTCATCGGCATGATCCATGGGGTACCGCAGGATGTCCTAGAAGCTTCAATGCGCTTGGCCTGCTCAACCTGCGTGCTGGTGAACATTGGCGTGGATCGCGATGACCTTTCGAGCGCACACATGACCTATTTCTACGATGAAGACATCTGCTTCACACGCCTTAGCTTTCCACACATGCTTTCCCGCCAAAATAGCCCTCCGGGCACAGGGAGCATCCAAGCGGAAGTTTATTTCTCTGCCAAATATAAACCGATGACCGGAACACCCGGCGACTGGATCGGGCCTGTCGTCACCGATCTGCGCCGCTGTGGCCTTTTACATGCAGAAGATCGGATTCTGTTTACCACTGCAATGTTGGTGCCGTACGCTAACATCATTTTCGACCTTGAACGCGCACCCGCATTGGAGTTGGTCCATGGGTACCTTGATAATATCGGTATTAGCTATTGTGGCCGCTATGGAGAATGGGGATATCTTTGGACTGATGAGGCTTTTAAAAGCGGCGAAAACGCAGCTCAAAAGATTATTGAAAAGTTATAAAAGCTATCAGCTCTGTCAGGAGGTATCATAAAGATG
>JBGOWQ010000200.1:0-3219 GCA_041478715.1 Thermodesulfobiota bacterium
ATAAAGCGACCGTGGATTTCGTCGATAACTTTGACGGTACTCTGCAGGAACCCACCGTCCTGCCATCCAAATTGCCGAATCTCCTGATCAACGGCTCTTCCGGTATCGCTGTCGGAATGGCAACCAATATCCCTCCTCACAATCTGGGTGAAGTGATCGACGGCGTGGTGTGCTTGATCGACACTCCTGACTGCACCATCGATGATTTGATCCAACGGATCCCCGGGCCAGACTTTCCCACTGCTGGAATCATCATGGGCCGGGACGGCATCCGCCAGATGTACCACACCGGCAAGGGTGCAGTGATTCTCCGTGGCAAGATCGACCTGGAAATGCAGCATAAGGGGGGACGGGAGCAGTTGATCATCAGCGAACTGCCATATCAAGTGAACAAGGCCACCTTGGTGGAGAAGATTGCGGAATTGGTCCGCGACCGAAAGATATCCGGGATCTCCGACATTCGAGACGAGACGGATCGTCGCGGCATGCGAGTCGTGCTGGAACTGAAGCGGGAAGCGCGCCCGCCCACGATCATCAAGCAGTTGTACAAACACACCCAACTTCAGGTTTCTTTTGGGGCGATCATGCTGGCTCTGCTCAATGCCACTTCCCCCAAAGTGCTGGATTTGAAATCCATCCTGGCAGCCTTCCTCGATCATCGCATCGATGTCGTGGTCCGCCGTTCCCGCTTCGAACTGGAGAAGTCCAAAGCCCGTCAACACATCCTCCAGGGGTTGCAGATCGCCCTTGACCGGATCGATGAAGTAGTCAATTTGATCCGCAGTTCCAAGACGGTCGAGATGGCCCGTCAAGGCTTGATAGAGCACTTTGCTCTATCGGAAGTACAGGCTCAGGCCATTCTGGAAATGCGGCTCGCGCGCTTGACCGGGTTGGAACGGACTAAGATTGACGAGGAGCTGGCAGAGGTCACCAA
This sequence comes from Thermodesulfobiota bacterium, assembly GCA_041478715.1. Classification (GTDB taxonomy): domain Bacteria; phylum Caldisericota; class JANLFM01; order JANLFM01; family JANLFM01; genus JAPLHX01. The sequence continues at coordinate 935 of JBGOWQ010000200.1, forward strand.
GTATATCGCCTATCTGGAGGCTCTGCTGGCGGATCCAGGCAAGATCCGACAGGTGATCAAGGACGAACTGGTGGCCTTAAAAGAACGTTTTGCAGACCCGCGTCGCACGCGGATCGAAGACCAGGTTGAAATCTACAACGCCGAGGATCTGATCCCCGAGGAAAAAGTAGTGATTTCCGTCACGGCAGATGGGTATTTCAAGCGGATCCCCATGTCTTCCTATCGATCGCAGCGACGCGGCGGTGTAGGCGTGTTCGGTCAAAACCTGCGCAAGGAAGATGTGGTGGAAGACGTATTTGTCTGCTCCACCCACCAGAGGGTGTTGTTCTTCAGCAGCTCCGGTCGGGTTTGCGGGGTGCAAGCCTACGAAGTGCCAGAAGGTTCCCGTACCGATCGAGGTTCTCCCGTACGCGCCTTCTTTTCTTTGAATGAAGAGGAATTCATCACCACCGCGATTCCCATTCCGCGGGAATCTCCCGAGGATTACATCGTGATGGTCACCAAACGCGGCCAGGTGAAAAGGGTTGCCTTGTTGGCTTTCAAAAATGCGGGACGCCGAGGGATCCGAGCCCTGGGTTTGCGCGAAGGGGACTCCCTCTGCAAAGTGCGCCGCACCAATCAATCGGATGAGATGGTCCTCTTCACTTCCTTTGGTTTGGCAGCCCATTTTAAGGCTTCCGATTTGCGCCCCATGGGACGCGACGCTTCCGGCGTTCGTGGGATTCGATTGAAAGAGGGAGACGTCGTCATCGGTCTGGAGGTGTTGCGCGCAGGTTGTGATCTGTTGGTGGTCTCTGAGGCCGGTTATGGCAAGAAATGCAAGCCAAATGGACTACCCCTACACAAGCGGGGGGGGCGTGGCGTCGCCGGTTTCCGCGTGCGACCGAAAACCGGGCCCGTGATCGGCATTCGCATCGTTGCCCCCGAAGACGATGTGATCGTGGTGACTCAAAGCGCGAAAGTCATTCGGATCAATACGAAGGAGATCCCAACGTACAGCCGAAGCGCTTCGGGTGTCCGCCTGGTTCGCGTCGGAGACGACGAGCGCGTAGCGGCAGTAGCCCGCGTGAAACCGGACGAGAATCTGGAAAAAGAGGACGACGGAATAACCCAGCCGTCGTTATTGCCTTAGAATTTCGGCGGGTTCGTTTTTCCCCATTCCAGCGAGCGCCGATAGAGCCACTCGAAATTCTCGTACATGCGGGGATCAGTGTCCGCCCGAAAACCGACAATTAAGCCCTTCATTCTCTGCCATGCCCTGTCCAAACCGAAGCCCATTTCAAAGAAGAGATCTTCGGAGAGATTGGCTCGGTAAACAAGGGCGCCACACAGTTCAAAGAAGTTGCAGACGGTGGAGAACTTCCGTCGTTCCGGGCTACCACGCGGACATTGTTCCCGGAACTCCAGATAATCCTGTGCTCGGAATTGATAGGAGAACCAGGAGAATGCCTCATCCACCTTGTCGGAAGAGCGTAGCTTGGTCAATTCCATCAACAAATAGGAATCCTGCCACTGCTGGTTCATGTTACACCTCCTGGCTAATTATAATACGAGTTCGAAGCAAGGACCGGTCAAATCTGAAGCACCTGATATCATAAAGCCGGATTGGGTGGTTTTTCCATTCGGGTAGGCTATCGGGTGTTGTCAGGCTTACCAGCAACGGCAGCAAGCAGTCTGGCAGGTTCCGGGTCCGGGTCCGGAATTCTTTCCAGCATGGCGTGGATGTCCGCTTCAGTTAATCCCGGAGCACCGAGCAATGGAGCTTTTCCCGTTTTTCCATGGAAATCAGAGCCGCCGGTAACTGCCAATTCCCATTTCTTCGCCATTTGGAGATAGCGGGCCACCATTGCGCTATCGTGCTCCAGATAGTACACCTCCAGGCCGGCCAGTCCGGATTTGACCAAACTGGGAATTAAATCATCACGACCTGAAATGGCTGGATGAGCCAAGACGGGGATGCCGCCTGCTTCAAGCACCCTTTCGATCACCTGCCAGGGGGTCAGTTTGAAGTGGGCCACATAAGCGGGACGGCGATTGGCTAAATATCGTTCAAACGCCTCTTCGATCGTGCGCACATATCCATGCCGAACCAGGGCCAAGGCCACCTGCGGTCGACCATAGACACCATCTTTGGCCTCTTCGATGACATCTTCCGGTTGCAAATGAATTCCTGCAACTGTTAATTTGTCGATAATGCGGAAGATTCGTTCGTGTCGTGATGTCTTCAGCTTGCCTAAGAGAGCCAACAATGCCGGGTGATTCTCCTGCACAAAGTATCCCAGGAT
>JBGOWQ010000085.1:0-5716 GCA_041478715.1 Thermodesulfobiota bacterium
AGTGGAGACCCTCTATCGGCAGATCCCCTACGTGCCCTCCGGTTCCCTGCGGTTCACCTCCCGCAACGTCTATCCGGAATACGCCCGGCATGTGCTTTCCTTCATTGACCCGGCCGCCATCCGCCCGATGAAGGTGGTGATGGATGCCAGCAATGGTGCTGCCGGTCTGGAAGCGGACGCAACCTTCACCCATTTGCCGATGCTTACGATCTTCCGCCTGAACTTCACTCCCGATGGACACTTTCCCAATCATGGACCCAACCCGGAATTGGCTGAAAACCGGAACCAGATCGCGGCGGAGGTCCTGCGACAAAGAGCGGACTTGGGGATTGTCTGGGATGGGGATGGAGATCGCTGCTATTTCATCGACAACCACGGTCAGTTCGTGGAGGGGTATTTCATCACGGCGTTGCTGATCGAAGCCATCCTGCGCAAGCACCCTGGCGAGAAGGTGCTGTTCGACCCGCGCTTGGTGTGGGCGAATTTCGATCAGGCGCAGGCTTTCGGCGGCATTCCTTTGGTGAATCGTGCCGGTCATTCCTTCATCAAAGCCCGCATGCGCCAGGAAAATGCCATTTTCGGCGGGGAAATGTCCGGCCACTACTACTTCCGCGAGAACTTCTATGCCGACAACGGGATGATTCCGGCCTTGCTGGTGTTGGAATTGCTGAGCAAGCGTGGGATCTCTTTATCGGACCTGCTCCAACCACTGCGGCAAAAATATCATATCTCGGGCGAGATCAATGTCCAGGTTTCCGATCCGAAAACGCTATTAGAAGAAGTGGAACAGACCTACGCCGATGGTCGCATCACCCACCTGGACGGCCTCTCGGTGGAATATGACGACTGGCGTTTCAACCTGCGATCCTCCCAGACCGAACCGCTGGTTCGGTTGAACGTGGAAGCCAAAAGCGAGCGAAAAATGACCGAGATGCGGGATCAATTGGTGCAACGGATGGAGCGAGCGCAAACTTCTTGACCCCCACCCTTCGTCGCTGGATTGAAAAAATAAAGCATTCCTCCATCCTCAAACGGCAGACGGTGGCTCAGGCGGCCATCCTGCTCACCATCTTGTCCCTGTCGTCGAAACCGGTGGGGATGTTGCGGGAATTCGTCACCGCCCGCTACTTCGGCGCCACCGCCGCCAAGGACGCCTTTATCATTGCCAACAACGTTCCCGTCATCTTTGGCCTGCTGATTGGGGCTTTCATGGGCGCCTTTCTGCCGGCGTTCGTTCGGCTGCGCGAGCAACAGGGAGAAGCGGAGGCCTGGCGCTTCGCCTCCAAAGTTTTGACCTTTCTATTCCTGCTGGTAGTGCTCAGCAGCGCTGCCATGTTTTTGTTAGCGGGACCTTCCGTCAGTCTGCTGGCCGGTGGCCTGGACCCGGAACGGCATGATTTGGCGACATTGCTGACCAAATACCTGGTGCCGATCCTCTTCATGAACGCCTTCCTGGGCTTTTTCTCCAGCATTCTCAACTCTTACCGTCATTTCCTGCTGCAGTCCGTGGCGGCTTTTTTCGGCAACTTCATCCTGGTGGGCACGGTGATCCTGTTGGCTCCCCGTTGGGGCATCCTGGCCCTGGTTGCCGGCACCACCGGACATATCCTCTTCCAATTGCTGGTGGTGGGGGGAGGATTGTGGCGACGCAAACCCTATCTGCGGCTAGATTTCCATTGGCGCGATCCCGACCTCTATCGCATCATTCGGTTGGCGATTCCCCTGGCCATCGGCGGTTCCATCGGTCTGATCAACCTGCTGGTGGACCGCACCATCGGTTCCTACCTGCCGATCGGTTCCATCTCTACGCTGGACTACGCCCAGCGGATTCTGACGATTCCCACGATGCTGATCGCGAATTTGACCTCCGCCCTCTACCCCTCCCTGGCCATTAGTTGGGCCCAACGCGAAGGACAGCAATTTCGCCTGTCCTTGGGTCGAGGCTTGTCTTCCATCTGGTTCATCATCATCCCGGCCACGGCCGGCCTGATTTTTCTGGGCAAGCCGCTGATCTCCATTCTGCTGCAAACGGGAGCCTTTACCCCCGAGGACACCTCGCTCACCGCTGCCATCCTCTTGTATTACGCGCTGGGATTGTTCGCTCTTGCCGGCAGCGGCATCCTGTCCAACACCTTCGTCATCCTGGGAGACACCCTGACGCCGATGATTGCCGGGACCATCGCCATCGGGATCAACATCGGCCTAAACATCCTGCTCGCCCTGACTTGGGGGATGGGCGCTCCCGGCCTGGCTTTGGCCACCACCATTTCCGGTACGTTGAATTTCTGTGCCCTGTTGTTGCTGCTGCAGAAAAAAGTCAGCGCCGGCATCTTCAGCGGTCTATGGCTGCCAGTGAGCAAGACCCTTTTAGCATCGGGGATCATGGGCACGGCCTGCTATTTCCTCTGGCGTGCTCTGGAGGGGATCTGGCATCCCACCCAGTATGGACCCCGCCTGGGGTTGGTGTTGTTGGTCGTTCTGATTGGAATCGGTCTCTACGCCTTGCTGAGTTGGCTCTTACGGATCCCCGAATTCGATCGTTACCGGGGCTACCTGCTCAAGGGGATCGGAAAGCTGAAACAGATCACGGGCCGAACCAAAACCTGATTCGTTTTCTCTTCGCTGCCATTGCCCGCCATCTTGCTCTTGCCTCCCGCGGGGAAGGTCACGGCGGGGCAAGATCCGATCCGTAACTGCCGGGTCGAGGGGATTTGTGTCCTTCCAGCTAACTCGTTTCCTGCGCCTTCTCCCGTAAGAAACGAGCCGCTTCCTCGGGTGGCGTAGGGTTGATGTAAAAGTCCGTGCCCCACTCGAAACCGGCCGGTGTTGTCAGGCGAGGAAGGATCTCGATGTGCCAGTGGTAGTAGGGGAGGGAAGGCAGTCCAAGGGGGGTGGAATGGATCATCAGGTTGTAGGGCGGGTCGTTTACCACCTGCTTGAGCAAGGTCAGCACGCGGGGCAATACGCCGGATAGCTCTTTGATCTCCTGGTCGTCGATGGCCGAGAAAGCGGCGTTGTGGTTCTTGGGGATGATCGTCGTTTCGAAGGGAAAGCGGGAGGCGTAGGGTGAGAATGCCAGGAAACCGGGTGTATCCAGGATCACTCGTTTGCCCTGGCTCAATTCCTCCTGGATCATGGTGCAGAACACACAGTCACCGGCATGTTCGTAGAGGACGTGGGCGGAGTCTAATTCCTCTTTGATCCGTCGCGGTACGATCGGTGTGGCGATCAGTTGGGAATGAGGGTGGTGCAGGGAAGCTCCGGCGGAGCGCCCCCGGTTGCGGAAAATCAGGATGTAGCGGAGGCTTTGGATTTTGGAAAGTGCGCGGTAGCGTTGGCGGTAGGCCAAAATCACCCGTTCCATCTGCTCGCTGGGAAAATCGGCCATGTCCAGGGAATGGTCGGGAGTCTCGATGATCACCTCATGCGCTCCCTGCCCGGCGATGGAGGTATAGAGCCAGGAGTGGCTATGAACCGGCTCTTCGTCTTTTACCAGGGCAGGATACTTGTTGTCCGTCACGCGCACGAACCAACCGGGTTGGTTGGGCTTGGTTCCGGGCTGGCGGATCGCAAAGAGCTCGTCCGGTGTTTCCTTTTCTCGCCCTTCGCAGAAGGGACAGGTTTCCGCCTTGCTGTTGACTGACTCATCCCTCAGCGGTTTAAAGTCTGAAGGTCGCTTGGTGCGACTCTTGGCAATGATTGCCCATTCTTCCAAAATGGGGTCCTTGCGGATCTCCGGCGCAATGGTGAGCCCCAATCGTTTGGCATGTAGAAAACTGGCTTTGCGATAAAGATCTTCGTAATGGGGGACAGCCCGATCCCAGGAATAATCGCCGAGCATGGCATTTTTGATGATCTGATTCCACTGTTTTTTGTTACCGAACAGATTCAAAGCATTCCGGATCGCTGCAAAAAAATCCTCGGCCCGATATTCCGAGAAGAGGAAGCCGTTGCCCTCTTCCGTTTCCGGGTTGTAGGGGAACACGGTATCGGACAAACCGCCGGTTTTGCGCACCACCGGAACGGTGCCGTAGCGCATGGCAATCATCTGGCCCAGACCACAAGGTTCGAAGCGGGAAGGCATCAGGAAAACATCGGCGCCGGCATAAATCAGCTTGGCCAGTTCGGCATCAAACTTGGCCTGCAAGCTCAACTTGTTCGGTTGCTTGGCCATCACCTCGCGGAATAGCGTTTCGAAGCGTTCCTCCCCTGTTCCCAGGATTACCAGTTGGACATCTTGTTCCAACAGTTGCTCCAGGATCGGCGGGAAGAGATCGAGCCCTTTCTGGTCTACCAGACGCGAGATCAAAGCCAGCACCGCAAACTCCTCGTTTACAGGAAGGCCCAGCCGCTCCTGCAGTTTGGCTTTGGCCATCTTCTTGCCGACCGGATTGCCGGTCTTGAAGCCAAAAGCCGCGGGGTCAAAATCCACTGTGTCAATGCCGTTGACGATGCCGAACAACTGCTTCTTGCGGGAAGCCAGGATTTCCTCCAACCCCATTCCCAAGGGAGGAGTTTGGATCTCCCGCGCATACGTTTCACTGACCGTAGTGACCAGGTCACTGGTCACAATTCCTCCCCGCAGTAGGTTCACGCGCCCATAGAATTCCACCCGCGGATCCTGCGGCGACAGGGCCAGCCCAGCGGTGGTTAGGAAATCCGCATCGACGTAACCCTGGTAAGCCAGGTTATGAATGGTCAGGATGGAGGCTAGATTGGCATAGCGGGGATCTTGAGCCAGGGTGGACACCAGATACAAGGGGACGGTGCTGGTGTGCCAATCGTGCACATGGACTACATCCGGCATCCCCACCAACTGGAAAGCCTCCAGGGCTGCACGAGAGAAGAAAGCGAACCGCAGGGCGTCGTCGGGATATCCGTAGACTTTCGGTCGCGAAAGCAGAGCTTCGTGCTGCAAGAAATAGAAGGGAGTCTCCTCCAGCAACGCTCGTCGGACGGAAACGGTTTCCTGGCGCCCGGCCCAGCCCAGTTCCACGATTCCCATGGTTTCCATCTCGTTCAGGCCGGCGATAGAGGAATAGCCGGGCAACCAGACAGATACATCGTGTCCCCGAGCGGTGAGTGCCCGGGGGAGAGAGCTGGCCACATCGCCCAGTCCGCCGACCTTGGCGAACGGAGCCGCTTCCGCAACAATAAAGCTGATTTTCATGATCTTTCCATCTTACGGGTCCGCCCGCAATCCTGCAAATGGAAAGCAATCCGATCCAGGAGCGAGTTCGGGCGGTGGTATTTTCCCGCCGGTTTTTTTATACTCTTGAGTTTGATAAGCGCAAACACAGATGAGCATAATCCGATTGTTTACCGCAGTACGGGAAGGGGGGCACAAACCCAGCGTCAGAGTTTGGCCTTGTGGCGCCCAAAAGATGTCGCGCGGTCGTTTTTTATCTTACCGAATCGAGGTGGCTCAATGAAACAAATCCGAGTCCTAAGGCAATTTCCGCCGCAGGCAGAGAACCTGCTGGCCATCCTGCACGCTCTGGCTAGGCAAAATCCGGGCAACGACTTGACTCGGGCCGACTTGACCGAGGTCGCGCACTATTTGTCTCTGCCTTACAGCCGCGTGCAGGGCGTAGCCACATTCTATTCCATGTATTCTCTCGTCCCCCGGGGTTCCTATGTCGTGCGGGTCTGCCAATCTCCTCCCTGCCATCTGATGGGGGGCCGGAGCCTATTGGCGGAATTGTCCCGTCAATTG
>JBGOWQ010000120.1:0-4798 GCA_041478715.1 Thermodesulfobiota bacterium
CCTGGTAGGGGGAGTTATACTCCGGTGAAATTGCCAGAGCCTGGTTGTATAAGGCGATAGCCTCATCAACCGGTTTCCCGACAAAGGTGTGATACGACAGCAGTTCGTACACTTGCGCCTTTTGTTCTTGACCATAGGCCTTACTGTACAAGCGAATCGCATCCTGGGACGGAGCTTGAAATGGGATGGACATGGTGTAGAGGGTGAAACAGACTACAGCTAGGGTTAAACAGACGCCGGTGGCGGTAAAAAAGAGCCTCAATTTTCCGGAAATGGTGAGCGGGAGACCGTAGAAAAACAAGGAAACGGCGAGGATGGTGATACCCAGTAAAAAAGAATCAGCCTGTCCTCCACGCCAGGCAGCTTCATCATTCTTCACTTCTTGCAGCTCATTCAACTCTGTTGCTGGAACGAGGTTCTGGTCTACCACCAGTTGAACTATGTCAGAGATACCTAATTGCGGATTGAAATAGGGAGGTTGAAGCACTTGGGCTAGGGGTCGAAGAGCCTCCTTCAACAGTGTGATTCTCTTTGATGTGAGATCAAGCAGCAATTGATTGAGGGTGCTCCCACCGGCAGGCAGAACCGACTCTAATGTCTCCAGTTGGGAGAGTTCCTGGTATTTATTGGCCAGATCGGATTCCAAATTCCAATTGCTGTAAGCCTGTGCACCCAAGGTGACGGATTGGATTGCCAAAATGCGGCTGTCCCGGGCAAGGGTCCCCCCTTGCACCTTAACATCCTCCCGCAGGAAAACAAGCATCGAACCAAGGAAGGTCGTCAAAACAATCAGTAAGCTGAGGATTATTTTGAAACGTTTTTCCCCAATCACGTCATAAGACCTCAGTAAAGGCAACGACCAAGCTGAAAAGGTACATGCCGCACCCGATCCCAGCCGGTAAAAACTTCCAGAGGTTGCTTAAAACCAAAGCTAAGGTAAAACAAACCAGAGCTCCGGATAAAATCACACCGGATAGGGCAAAATCGAGCGTCCGGCCTCGTTGAATATCAGCCCGGGGAAAATACACTTGAGGGTCGATTGCCTCCAGCGCCGCTGCTTGCGCTAACATGGCCTGTCGATAGCGGTCTTGATCGAAGAAGGAATTGGTGACGGAACTGGTAGTTTGCTCGTGAAGGTAATCGGTATCAACCAGATCGCGATAGACAGCGGCACGGTTGACGGATTCCATCCGGCCGTAGAAGAGTTGATCTAGCGCCTGCTGGGAGTCAGCCATGGTGGTGGGGACCTCGGTAGTCTGATCGAGCGTGATCTCGGCGCTGCGATAGTCAAGCAGATAGGAGTCAAAATTGATCTGGTTCCGGTAGAGATTGGCGGAAATCTCGATCTCTGCCTTTGCTCGGGCTAAAGAGGCTTTAATGCCATTCGATTCCAAAGCGGAAGCCTCTCCGCTGCTTTGCGAGGATTGCCAGGCCACGAAAGCGCCAGTCACAGCCACCAGTGCGATCAGAACGCTGATAATCGTCCTAAAGAAGCTCATTTTTTCTTGACCGTCATTCATTTGTTTCTCCGAAGCAGACAAGTATTTGACACTATATTGCCAAAATGCCCGATTTCATGCAAAACGAGACTATCCCTTTTGTTTCTTGTACTTGTCACCAAAGAGGACCGTCGATCTCCGTGCCGCCATTTCCAGTCCGATCAATAAGAGCATCAAACCGTTCCAGAGGAATCCATAGCGAATTGTGAGATAAATGAAGAAAGCGATCACCCCGAAGACTGCAGCCGCCGGCACGGGTCGCCCTAGAACGCGCGTATATTTACCCAGCGGGGTTTTCCACAAGAGAATGGAAAGCAATAGGGTAGCCGAAGTGAAAATCGCCGTATCAAGGGGTAACACCACGATCAGGAAACCGAAGATGGTCGTGAGACCCCCTCCCCCGGCAAAGCCAAAATATACGGGCCAATTGTGACCAGCAACCACGGCTAATCCACAAACCATTTCTACCCAAGCGGGGACGAAAGGGGTTGGTAGAAGAATGCAAAGCAACCCTACGCAGACACCCTTGAGGGTGTCTGCTACTAGAACCAAGACACCCAATGATGCCCCGTATTGGCGAAAGACCCCAGATGCTCCGGCATGATCGACCTGCCGAATGTCTGCTTTTCTCAGTCCCCGGCTCACGATAATGGCGAAGTTGAATGAGCCGATCAGGTAACTGGCTACGATCAAACCAAATGCTACGGGTAGTGAGAATTCATACATGCCTACCCCTCCTTCGGAAACAGGATTTGCACCATTCTGGGAGCGATGGAAAAACGGTTCGGCAAGGTGCCGAGTAATTCGCCATCAGCAAAACAATACACTTTGCGCGCGGAATTTGGGCAATTCAGGGAGAGATCCTTGCCTTGAAAATAGTAAACCCCACTGTCATGGATATGGCTTCCGGAAAAAACTTTCGTAAAAAGGGAGAAAAGGTGCAAGCGGGTTCGAGATGTGATGACGCAAGCATCCAATAAGCCATCATTGGGAAGGGCCTTGGGCAGGATCTTCATCCCTTGCGAGTACGTCGTAGTATTGCCTATGGCAACCAAGTAGGTCTGAGGAAACACCCTTGTTTTACCGTCCAACTCGAATTCCAATGGGAAGGGACGGAAGAATGAAAGGGTCCAAAGCGCAATCAGCGTATAGGCAAAGCTCGTTTGAGGCAAGAACCGCCGGCATCGAACCGCAGTGATCGCGGCCTGGCCGTCCAGGCCTACTCCTCCGACGCCAAGGTAATAGCGGCCGCTGGTGAAAATGGCATCCACCGATTTGGGGACTCCATCAAGGAGATTCTGGATGGAGTCCTCGAGATTCTGAGGTAACCCCAAGTCCTTGGAAACATCGTTTCCGCGACCGAACGGCAGGACCCCCATCACCGTGGGCCGAGACGAAAGTCCATTCAGGACCTCAAGTACGGTACCATCTCCCCCGCAGGCCACCACTCGGTCAAATCCGGCTTCAGCTGCCTGACGCGCCAAATCTACAGACGCGCCGGCATGGGTGCTTTCCCAGACATGCACATCGCAGCCAAAGGATTGCAACTTCTCCTTTGCGTGCGGCGCAATTTTCTTGGCCTTCCCTCCCCCAGCGATCGGATTCACGATGATGACTACCCGCATTCGTCTCCTTTGTTGCTACTTTAGCAAGGAATGGAATGAAATCACCTAGAACTATTGCATGAAGCCCTGACTTCTTACAATCATGAGCCCTTCTCGTGCTGGAATGTGGCCTGTCGTTTCCCCGGCCGGTATGGCTTTTCCCATGGGAACTTCCAGGGAAATTCCGGCCGGAATACTACGAAAGTCCGTAAGTTGCCGCGTAGTTCATGGATATTTCGACAAGTTGCCGGCGACGATTGGATCGGAGAGGGGAACTTTCATTACCCCGACACGTCTTACAGTCGGAGGTGATGAACATGACAAAAAAACGAAATCTCGTGATCGCAGGTGTTATTCTGGCCACTATACTTACACTTGGTTATGGTGCCGGAATTCTGGCATTGAGCGGGTGCGCAACCGACAACTCCGCGGCTGATGCCGTCCACCCATCTTTGCCGCAAGGATCCCCGAATGAAGAGGGAGCTCGAGAGGGCGAAGCGAAATCGGCCGATCAAACGGGAAACCAGCTTACAGGACCGGCGATCGACCTGAGCGCTTCCATGGATTCTTCCTGGGAAACCCGAGTGATCAAAACCGCATCGCTGGAGATCGAAGTAGAAAAAGGGAAACTCAAGGAAATCGTGAATCGAATCACGATGCTGGCCGAAAGCAAGGGTGGCTTCATCAAGTCCTCCCAATTCACCAGCTGGGAGGAAAGTCAACAAGCGCTGGTCACGATTGCTGTCCCCTCGATCGAATTTGGAGCTGCACTCACTTCGATTGAAGGATGGGGAGATGTACTATCGTCACAGAGTTCCGGCCAGGATGTGACGCAAGAGTACCATGATCTGGAGCTTGATTTGAGCCACTGGCAAAGTGAGCGCCAATCGGTAATGTCGCTGCTTGAGAAAGCACAGACGTTAGACGAAATCCTGAAAGTACGGCAATTTCTAGAGCCAATCGATCGTCAAATAAACGAAATCAAGGGCAGATTGGAATACTTAACGCAGAGCAGCGACTATAGCACGATACAGGTTTCGCTACGGGAGAAGGGTGCTGAACCGGTTGCCGCGGTATCCACGTTTTGGTCAAAAATAGGCGATATTTTCCAAACCAGCTTTTCCGGGATCCTGGTGATTCTCGCGGCCGGTGTTCCCTGGATCGTGCTGATCGGTCTCCTTGCTTTGCTAGTAGCTTGGATCTTGCGTCGTTCAAGGCGAAAGAACTCACCGTCTTCACCAACTCCACCCGCCCAATAGAAGTATTTTGGGGGACAGTCGGACTCGCCCACGGGGTCCGGCTGCTTTTTTCTCGGCGAAGGTTGTGTTATTTTTAGCCACAGTAAAACGTCCTATGAATAAGCGTCTGGATGCCGTAGAGGAACGCAAGCAAATCGAGATCGCCAAGTTGCTGGAACCGGGGGAAACGATCCATTCCCATTGTACGTTCCGCTTAATACAGTGGAGCCCACGTCAGGGAGCTTCAGCCGTTTTATTAAAAAAAGAAGACGAAGCCGGAGCGATTACTCTCACGTTGACGGAACGTTTTCTTCGCATCGCTATATTCGCTTTCACCTTGCCGCTGTCAGTAACCATCACCAAGCAAGGTGCTGTCGGATGGACCCAAGTACAATTGATCGATTCTTCGCTGCGCCAACAATCAATTGGAGGATTACGACATATTATTCAGATTGTA
>JBGOWQ010000103.1:0-5295 GCA_041478715.1 Thermodesulfobiota bacterium
GCCATTCATGCCGGAGCCAAGGAAGCCTCCCTGATCGAGGAACCGATGGCGGCCGCGATCGGTGCCGGACTGCCCGTGGTGGAAGCCACCGGTTCCATGGTGGTGGACCTCGGCGGCGGGACCACCGAGGTGGCCGTCATTTCCATGAAAGGAATGGTCGCAACCAAATCGATCCGGATTGGCGGCGACGAAATCAACGAGGCCATCCTCAACTATGTACGCAAACATTACCAGCTGATGATCGGCGAGCGCACCTCCGAAGAGCTCAAGATCAACATTGGAAATGCCCATGCTTTTTCCGAAATCCGGACATTTCCCGTTTCTGGAAGAGATCAAGTGACTGGGTTGCCCAAGAGCATCACGGTCGATTCGGAGGAGATCCGACTGGCGATTTCCGACACGGTTAATACCATTCTGGAAGCGGTGAAAGCTTGCCTGGAAATTACACCGCCGGAGCTGGCTGCTGATATCTACGATCGAGGGATCATGCTGACCGGCGGCGGTTCGCTCCTGGTAGGACTGGACCGCTTCATGGCCGAAGCGCTGGGGATTCCGGTCTTGGTGGCAGAAGATGCTCTTTCCTGCGTGGTCCTGGGAGCGGGAAAAGTGCTGGAGAATCTCGACACCATGCGGCAGGTATTGGCTTTAAGCAAGAGGGCCTGATTCGGTTTGCTGCGACAGCGAACCCGCAGAATTTTCGGGATTCTGCTCCTGATCGCATTGTTGATCCTGGTGGTGGGTCTGGTGGACACGCGTCACGTGATCGGGAATTGGTTCAAAGAAGTGTTTACCGACCTTGGTTCCTGGATTTCTCACCCGTTTCTCCTTTTTGGCCAATGGATCTCCAATACCTGGAATAGCTTGACCAATCTATCCTCCATCACGGCCGAAGTGGAAGATCTTCGCCAGGAAAATACGCGCCTGCAAGGAGAGATCGTCCTTGCCCGAAGGGCGCTGCAGGAGAACGAATCGCTGCGTCAGCTGCTGGCGCTAAAACAGACGCTCGTGCCATCCTCCGTACTTTCAGCCGAAGTGATCGCCAAAGACGTATCGCCTTATGTGCAGAGCGTCATCATTGATGTCGGTGCCAGTTCGAGTGTCGCTCCGCTAATGCCGGTACTGGGTCCCAGCGGTAGCCTGGTGGGCCAGGTGATCGAGGTTTTTGCCAGTAAAGCCCGGGTTTTACTGCTGACGGATCTGAACTCCGCCGTGGCCGGCCGGATTGAACGGACAGGGGAGCTGGCGATCGTGAAAGGAGACGGCCTGAACTCCTGCCAGGTGGAGCGGATGGTGAAGGAGACCCAGATGCAGGCGGGGGATCTGGTTGTGACTTCCGGCAATGGAGGGATCTTTCCTGCCGGTTTACTAGTGGGGACCATTCGAGAGGTTCATACCAGCGGTTCGCTCTATCTTCGGGCTACGCTGGAACCGACGATTGATTTGACCAACCTGCAGTTTCTGCTGCTTTTACCCGCGCAGGCCATCGGGGAGACCCTTCCGGTGATCGAATCGATCCCCTCTTCGATTCCTACTCCATGAAACGCGGAATCTTGTATTCGTTGATCTTTCTGTTGGCCGTGCTGCTGGAGAGCTCGCTTTTGGCCGGCTGGTCTTCCGCGGGCATTCCCGCGCTCCTGGTCCCGCTGTTGGTTTCTTTGGCATTCTGGGAGGAGGATCGAGTCTTCGTGCTGGTGCTGGCTTCGACGGCTGGTTTGCTGCAAGATCTGGTCAGCTCGTATCCGCTTGGCTTTCATTTCCTGGCTTACCTGCTCTGTACACAACTGCTCTACTCGGTTCGCCGGTTGTTCTTTGCCAAGGGGTTCATCGTCTGGTTGCTATCCGTGTTCCTCTTTGACTTGACCAGCCAATTGATCGTGACGGTGTTATTCCTGGCGTTTGGTGGCAGTCTTACCGGCTCCGTGTTCGGGCTTCGCCTGCTCTGGCATCTGCTCTATACGGTCCTGGGAGCCGTGCCGTTGTACCCGCTGTGCCGCTTGCTGCGGATTCGCCGGCCTTCGGAGCGCTTTACCGTACTGGAATGAATCGCCCACGACCGATCCTGATTTTTGGCGGGACCATTTTGCTGCTGCTCGTCCTTCTGTTTGGCCGTTTGTTTTATCTTCAGGTCCTTCATCGGGAGGAATACACAATCGCCGCAGAGCAAAACCGATCTCGCTTGGTTTCTTCGGTCGCCATCCGCGGCACCATCTACGACCGGAATATGGATGTAGTCGCCAAGGACAATCCGACATACACCGTCCAAATCATACCGGACGAACTGAAGGAAGGAGTTTTAGCCAGGCTCTCCCAAATCCTGGGGATGCCGGTCGAGGAAATCCAAGCCAAACTGGTGGAGAACAACCTTCCGTCTTGGGATCCGATGCCATTGCGGACGGGCCTGACCGAAGAGGTCGTTCAGAAGATCTCCGAACAACACTTGCAGCTTCCCGGTGTGATCACCCAGATTGAACCGGAACGGTTCTACCCGTATGCCAATCTCTTCTCTCACCTGATCGGCTACACGGGAGCCATCTCCGCGGAGGAATTGGCCGCCCTGGAAAGCGACGGCTATACCGGTGGAGACAATATCGGGAAGATCGGCTTGGAGAAGGCCTACGAGAAAACCCTGCGTGGGGAAAAAGGAAAACAAATCATCGAAGTCAACGCCATCGGCCAACCGATTCGCGTACTACAAGAGATCGAGCAGGTTCCGGGCAAAGACCTGATTCTCACACTGGACCTAAAGCTCCAGCAAAAAGCCCGGCAGATCCTGGTGGATAACAAGATGAATGGAGCCATTGTCTGCCTCAACCCGCAAACCGGAGAGATTCTGGCGATGGTTTCCTCACCCGACTTCGATCCCAATTCCTTCGTCAAGGGGATCCAGCCGAAGGAATACCAGGCCCTGCTGGACGCGAGAGCCTTCACGGCGAAAACCACGCAGGATCGGTTTCCTCCCGGCTCCACATTCAAGGTAGTCACCACGAGCGCGGCACTGGAAGAAGCAGTGATCGATCCGGAGACGTACTACGTCGACTGCAAAGGTTACGTGGAAGTCGGAGGTCGGCGCTTCAACTGCGTCGGCGTGCATGGACGGCAGAACCTGGTGGAGGCGATCGCCAATTCCTGCAATTCCTTCTTTTACACCCTGGCCTTGGAGGTGGGCCCGGAGAAGATCGCCAAATGGGCTAAAATATTTGGTTTGGAGGAAGTGACCGGCATTGACCTGGCGGACGAAGTCCACGGGGTGATTCCCACCCCGGCCTGGAAGGAACAGTTGACCGGTGAGCCTTGGTACCCGGGCGATACCCTGAACATGGGCATTGGGCAGGGCGATGTGTTGGTGACTCCACTGGAGTTGGCGATGGTCTACGCGACCTTAGCCAACGGAGGCACTCTCTACCAACCGCACCTGGTCCAGGAAATCCGCACCTTCGACGGATCGCCCGTCCAAACGGTGATTCCGACGCTGAAACGGGAGATCCCTTTATCCCAGCGGACCCTGTCCCTGATCCGGGAAGGGATGATCCTCGGTACCGATCGGGGGACCACGCAGCAAATCAAACTGAACGGGATCTCGGTGGCCGCCAAAACCGGCACGGCGCTAATCACTGGAGAAAAACAGGACATCTGGATTGCAGCGTATGCACCGGCCGAGAAGCCCGAAATCGTCGTGTTGTTGATGGACGAGTATTCCAAGATCCCCTATGGCAGCTACTTGGCTCCTTTTGCCCATGACCTATTCGACGTCTATTTCGCCGACAAGACGGGAGTCACGCCTTGAGCCGGGAATTCGTCACCGGCCGCGTCTGGTGGAAACTGATCCGCAATCTGAATTGGCCTTTCTTGCTGGTCGTGCTTTTATTGTTGCTGTACGGATTGTTCGTACTCTTTAGCGCAACCAACCTGGGCGATCACGTGGCGTTCTACTGGCAATTGGGCTACATCCTGGCCGGTGTAGTGCTGGCGACCCTGGTCGCCAATCTCGATTATCACGTCTGGCGTAAGTTGGCTTACCCGTTCTATGTCCTATCCCTGCTACTGCTGGTGGCCGTGTTTTTTGTGGGAACGGAAGTGTTCGGTTCGCAGCGGTGGATCAACCTGGGGCCAATTCCGATTCAGCCTTCGGAATTGGCCAAGATTGCTGTGGTTTTGGTTCTAGCGCGGGAACTGACGGAGAAAACCCTGCAACGTGGCCCCCTGATCCGCTTTCTGCGTATCCTAGCACTGACGGTCGTACCGGTTCTACTGGTCTACGAACAGCCGGATCTGGGGACCTCAATCGTGTTGGTGTTTATTTTCTTTTGGATGAGCTTCTTCGCCCGCATTCGGCCGTTGTACCTACTCTCTTCCTTGGGAGCCCTGCTGGCTTCCACTCCCTTGCTTTGGCAATTCCTGCACCAGTATCAGCGGGACCGGATCCTGGTTCTGTTCAATCCCGAGGTGGAACCTCTCGGTATTGGTTACAACCTCCGTCAATCTCTCATCACCATTGGATCGGGCGGTTTTTGGGGCAAAGGCTATTTGCAGGGCACGCAAAAACAGTTGGAGTTTCTACCGGTGCGACACACCGATTTCATCTTTGCCGTATTGGCCGAGGAACTCGGTTTTATCGGCGTAGCCGCATTGTTGACCCTCTATGCCTTCTTTTTCTATTTCTGCCTGCTGGTGATTCAACAGGCGGAGGACAATTTTGGCGCTCTCCTGGTGGTGGGGCTGGCCAGCATGTGGCTCTGTCACATTTTTACCAATATCGGCATGACCGCGGGAATCATGCCCGTCACCGGGATCTGGCTGCCGTTCTTCTCCTATGGTGGCAACAACGTTCTGATCAGCTTGATCGGCGTTGGCTTGATTTTCTCGGTATCCCTCCACCGCCGCCGATTCCTGTTTTATCCGGAGGCCTGATCATCGATCCCCTTTTGTACCTGGTGGAAAAGCCGGCCCGTTATGCCGGCGGCGAGTTGAATTCCTGTCATAAAAGGGATCCGGAATTGTTTCGAATTGCCTTGGCCTACCCGGATCTCTATGAAATCGGGATGTCCAACCTGGGATTGTCCATCCTCTATCACCGGTTGAACGAAGAACCTGCGCTCTATTGTCAGCGCGTTTATGCACCAGCAGCGGATATGGAGCGTTTACTGCGGGCGAAAAGCCTCTCCTTACGGACGTTGGAAGAGCATGCACCGCTGGGTGAAATGGACCTGATTGGATTTTCCCTACAATATGAGATGACCTACACCCAGGTCCTCAACATGCTGGATCTGGGTGGGATCCCCCTCTATACCGGGGAGC
>JBGOWQ010000065.1:0-6491 GCA_041478715.1 Thermodesulfobiota bacterium
CGAGACCAACAGGGAAACCCCAGCCAAAATGTAGAGACATTCCGTACCGCGATGGAATCGATTCGACGGAAATGCGACATCATCATCCAGATCTCCACAGGAGGTGCCATTGGAGCCTCTGCGGAGGAACGGGCAGCGCCACTGGAACTTCTGCCGGAGATGGCTTCGCTGACGTGCGGAACGGTGAATTTTGGCGAAGGAGTATTTTGGAATCCGCCAGATCTGATCGCTCATTTCGCAAGCAGAATGAAAGAGCTGGGTGTCCGACCGGAGATTGAAATCTTTGAAGCGGGCATGATTCAAAATGCTCTAAACCTGGTGAAAAAGGGATTGCTGGATTCGCCCCTTCATTTCGATTTTGTGATGGGCGTACCCGGTGCAATACCCGGGTCTTTGCGCAATCTCATTTACCTAAGCGAGACAATTCCACCGGGATCGACTTGGACCGTAGCAGGGATCGGACGTTTTGAACTTCCCCTCGCTGTAGCCGCGATCATTTTGGGGGGTCATGTTCGAGTTGGTTTTGAGGACAACATCTATTATCGTAAAGATGTTTTAGCGGAAAGCAACGCCCAGTTAGTGGAAAGGGTCAAACGGATCGCGCTCGAACTGGGGAGAGAGATCGCCAACCCTGCGGAAGCGCGCCGAATCCTCCGGATATCCCGTGTTTGAAAACGAGAAGATCGGTTCTTTTCTGGAATCGCTGTGCTCCAGTAGCCCAACGCCAGGCGGCGGTGCTGTCAGTGCTCTTTGTGCTGCTTCGGCTGCTGCGCTTGGGGCAATGGTCGCATCGCTTTCGCAAGGAGAGAAATTCGCCGCAACCCATCAACCTATGGCTGAATGGCAAGAGAAGTTTGCGAGTAAAAGCCTGGAATTTCTCCGGCTGGCAGAGCAAGACGCGGAGGCTTTCCAAAATGTGATGGCCGCTTATCGGATGCCGAGAGAGAATCCCAAGGAACGGCAGGCGGCTATCCAAGCCGCATTACAGCAGGCATCGCTCGTCCCGTTACAACTTGCGCGCGGGATGATCGAACTGATAGCTGGAATCCAGTTTCTGGCAAGAAACGGAAACCGGAATGTCCTCAGCGATGTTGGAGTCGCATCCTCTGCAGCAGAGGCTGCTTTATCCGCTGCCCAGATCAATGTGCTTGTGAATGTAATGGCCATCAAAGATAAGCACTTTGCAGCGGAAATGGTTCAAATCCTGGAACAGGAAGTGATCCCGGCCAAAGGCCAATTCCGCCAGCAAACCGAATCCATTATGAAAATACTTGAAGGAGGAAACCCAACGTGAAAGATATCGTAATTTGTGCCGCCAAACGCACTCCGATCGGTTCATTTCAAGGAGCACTGAAGGAGATTTCAGCACCTCAGTTGGGAGCCGGACTCTGTCGATCCATACTGGCAGAATGCCAGCTGGAGCCTGGGGCAGTGCAAGAGCTGATCGCAGGTTGTGTTCTACCGGCCGGACAAGGCATGAATCCTGCCAGGCAAATTGCCTTGAACGCCGGATTGCCAGTGCTTTCCACCGCCATGACCGTCAATCGGGTTTGCGGTTCCGGCCTGCAGGCAATCGTGTCGGCGGCTCAAGCGATCGCTCTTGGGGAAATGGATTGCATCCTTGCCGGTGGAATTGAGAGTATGAGCCGAGTCCCTTATCTGTTGGCCAAGGCCCGTGCGGGGTATCGTTTTGGCCACGATACTCTTCTTGACGGAGTGATATTGGATGGACTATGGGATGCATTTCATGACGTGCACATGGGGCTCACGGCAGAAACACTTGCGGACCGATTCGGCATCAGCCGGCAGGAGCAAGATCGGTTCGCATTTGAGAGCCAGAATAAGGCAGTTCTAGCTATGAAGGAAGGGCGTTTCCAGCGTGAAATCGATCCGGTACCCATCCCTCAATCCAAGGGAGAGCCGATTTTATTTACCACCGATGAATATATCCGAACTGATACATCGATAGAAAAGTTGTCCAAACTGAAACCCGCTTTTCGCAAGGACGGAACGGTCACCGCGGGTAATTCCTCCGGGATAAACGATGGTGCCGCCTTTCTCCTGATTGCTTCTGCCAGATGGGCAGAAGTGCATCGTTTGAAACCAAAGGCTATCATACGGAGTTGGGCGGTGGCAGGAGTGGAACCGATGGAGATGGGGTTAGGACCTGTTCCGGCGGTGCAAAAAGCATTGAAACGGAGCGGAAGCCTCCTGCAACAAATGGATATTATCGAATTAAATGAAGCATTTGCCGCACAATCACTAGCAGTTCAGCGAGAGCTAAATCTAGCGCCGGGACAAGTGAATCCCAACGGAGGTGCCATCGCACTCGGTCATCCCATCGGTGCATCCGGCGCTCGGATACTGGTTACGTTGCTGCATGAGCTAGAACGAAGCGCCGGCAAACTTGGACTGGCCGCATTGTGTATCGGAGGAGGCCAGGGGATTGCCATGGTTATCGAAAGAGTATAAGCTAAGGCATCGCAAGAGAACAACCGCATGGAAGAATTTGTCCCGTGAATCCCAAAGCAGGAGGTGCGTGATGCAACTCTTTTTGGACAGCGCGAAACCCAATGAAATCCGCGAGGCCGCTAACCTTGGGGTGATTAGTGGGGTCACAACCAATCCCTCTCTTGTTGCCAAAGAGAAAGTTGATTATAAGGAACGAATCCTGGAGATCTGCCAAATCGTAAGCGGACCGGTCTCTGTCGAAGTGTTGTCCCAGGAAGCAGAAGGTATGGTTACCGAAGCCAAGGAATTTGCCACCTGGGCATCGAATGTGATCGTAAAAGTGCCAATGACCCATGAAGGCCTAAGAGCGCTCAAATCATTGCGACAGCTAAAGATTAAGACGAATGTTACTCTGGTGTTTTCGCTGAACCAGGCGCTTCTGGCGGCGATTGCGGGAGCGGACTATGTTAGCCCATTTGTTGGTCGATTGGATGATGTTGGACACGATGGAATGCAGCTGGTAGCTGAAATCGTGAATGCCTACAAAGCCTACAATATGTGCACACAAGTGATTGCAGCTTCCATCCGAAATCCATTGCATGTCGTTCAGGCTGTACACGCGGGAGCACATATCGCCACCGTTCCCTTCAGTGTTTTAGAGGGAATGCTTCATCATCCTCTGACCGATTTAGGCGTCCAACGGTTTCTCGATGACTGGCAGCGGGCGATTGGCCAACAAGAAAGGAAAAACGATGTTTAAATTCACCCTAGAGCAACTCAATGGAAAAAAAGTACTGGAACTGAAACTGTTGGCCAAGCAATTCAAAATTCCGTATTACGCCAAACTGAACCGGGATGAGTTGATTGAAAAGATTTGGCAAAAAGCAAATCAGCTCGGATTTGCGGAAGAATCACCCCCTTTGCCGGTGGAAAAGCCGGTAGCCGTACCGGTGATCGAAACCCCCGCGGTTCCTCCGGAGCGGACACCTGAACCTAGGGAGAGCGATTCACAAGATAGAAAAGCATATTCCAAGGACAGCAAGGAAGATACAATCCGGGGCGACCTGGTGGAGGGCGTGCTGGAAATTCACGAAGAAGGTTATGGATTTCTGCGGTCCAAATATGTCCCGTCACCTCAGGATATTTACGTATCTCCTTCGCAAATCAAACGATTTGGGTTACGAGACGGTGACCTCATTGCGGGTTGGGTAAGGCAACCGATGGAGAAAGAGAAGTATCTCGCTTTGTTGCGAGTCAAGGAAGTGAATGGACTTGACCCGGAGATTGCGCGCAACCGACCTCAATTTGAACACCTGACGCCGATTTTTCCCAATCGAAGGTTGAAATTGGAGACCATAACATCCGATTTCTCCACCCGGCTGATCGATCTGGTGGCTCCCTTGGGCCGGGGACAGCGAGGGATGATCGTTTCTCCGCCCAAAGCCGGAAAGACTACCATTCTCAAGAAAACAGCCCAGGCGATCACTCGCAACTATCCGGATGTGCTCGTGATGGTTCTCTTAGTTGATGAACGACCGGAGGAAGTCACTGATTTCAAGCGATCCACCACCGCAGAAGTAGTCTCTTCCACATTTGACCAACTTCCGGAAAACCATATCCGGGTAGCTCGACTGGTGCTCGAAAAAGCGAAACGATTGGTGGAACAAGGCAAGGACGTCGTGATTCTGCTGGATGGAATCACGCGCTTGACCCGCGCCTACAATGCTGTGATGCCTCCATCGGGTCGAACGCTTTCCGGCGGCTTGGATCCTGTAGCGATTCACGGTCCCAAGAGTTTTTTCGGCGCAGCACGCAACATCGAGGAAGGGGGAAGCCTGACGATCTTGGCCACCGCGCTGGTGGAGACGGGCTCTAAGATGGATGACGTGATTTTCGAGGAGTTCAAAGGTACCGGAAATTTCGAGTTGGTCCTCGACCGAAAAATCTTTGAGCGACGCGTATTCCCTGCGATCGATATCAAGCGATCCGGAACTCGCAGAGAGGAATTACTTTATAGCGAAGAGGAAATCCGCAAGATCTACAATTTGCGTCGAGCCTTGAGCGCTCTGGACGGAAGCGAAGCATTGGAAAAATTACTGGATTTACTCACCAAGACCAAATCCAATATGGAATTTCTCCGTTACATTGGGAGTGAAGAACTGTAAATGAAGTTGCAGCTCCTGGCGTCTACGCCCGAACCAGAGAGAGCTTGTGCAACTGCCGCACGTCTTTGTTACCGTGATGCGACCATGGACGAGTTGTCCAGAGGGTTGCAGCAAGCAGAAATCGAAAGCTTATTGGCAAAAGTGATTGAGAACGGGCACCTTTCCGTTCTCGAGCATGCATCGTTCACATTCGGTGTGGAAGAAATCTCAAGGGCAAGCACCCATCAATTGGTTCGCCATCGGATCGCTTCGTTTTCCCAGCAAAGCCAGAGGTACAGCCGGATCAAGCAGCCAGGTTTCGTCACCCCTCCCGCCATTCGCTCTAATCCGGAAATGTCACAGTCTTTCCAAGATGCACTGTGCTTTGCAGAAGCGCGGTATCAGCAGCTGCTTACCGCCGGAATCCCCGCCGAAGATGCAAGGTATATCCTACCGCAAGCTACAATGAGCCGGATCATTTTTTCGATGAATGCGCGGGAACTATGGCATTTCTTTGAAATGCGCTGTTGCCAGCGGGCGCAATGGGAAATCCGAACTTTAGCTTTTCTTGCCCTGAAAGCCGCCATACAAGCAGCACCCTCGCTTTTCGCCAAGGCGGGCCCTGTTTGCTGGCATGGCTTTTGCTTGGAAAGAGACTACCCCTGCTTTCGAAAGGGATCTTTATTCTTTCAAGAGTGTTACAGACGTGCGAACAAGCAATGGAAAAACTGCGGTGCGGAAGTGGAAGAAATCGCTTTACCCCAATTCTGCGCAGAAATGGGCAAGATAGGCAGTCTACTTGGCGTATCCAAAAGCCAGTGCCTCCAGCCAACCTGGGCGAAATGGCGAGATAGACCAGGTATTTTACTGTCTGCAGATATCCAGCAATGGATTGCCAAATTAGCTCTACAGAATGGTGATGCGCCTATTCCCGCACCGGAACAGGAAGTGAGGCGTCAAACCGGATTCTCTAAAGTTGCTTTCCCTTTGGTTCTCGAGCCGAAACCGATGCGGTATTGGGTAGACCCGGACATTTGGAAAGAATCCGTGTTCTATATTCCGACAGGAACCCCATGGATCGTCGCCAAAATGGAGGCAGGGAATCTGCGTCAAATCTTGGTGCAAGTCGACAATGATGATGGGAGAACGCAGTGAAATGGACGCGATGAAACCCGGGTGGATTGAAGTGATTTGCGGGAGCATGTTTTCAGGAAAAAGCGAAGAGCTATTGCGCAGAGTACGCCGTGCGCGGATTGCCAAGCAGAATATCCAGGTATTTAAACCTGCATTTGATGACCGCTACGCGCATTCCAGCGTAGTGTCGCATGACGGAGGCGCAACCCAAGCGATCAATTTAGCCAAACCGCAGGAAATCTTCGATCGTTTGGAAGCAGATACGCAAGTCGTAGCCATCGATGAAGCACAATTCTTCTCGCAGGAATTCGTTGCAGTATGTCAGGAACTGGCAGACCGAGGGATCCGAGTGATCGTGGCGGGGTTAGATACTGACTTCCGCGGCCTCCCTTTCGGCAGTATGCCCGCATTGATGGCCGTGGCTGAGGAAGTAGATAAGTTGCAAGCCATTTGCGTTGTTTGTAGAGCTCCTGCAGCCCGCACTCAAAGAGTGATCGACGGACACCCCGCTCGTTTTGAAGATCCTGTGATACTGATTGGGGCGTCCGAAAAATATGAAGCCCGTTGTCGGCATTGCCACCAAGTCCCCCATGAAGCGTCGGTTGACCGCTGATGAGGATAAAACCAAAGGAGATCCTTGTTGGCGGGCAAGCAGTCTGGGAAGGTGTAATGATGCGAAGCCCGCAGGGGATTGCTTTGGCTGTGCGGCAATCCACTGGGGAGATCCAAGTACAGAAAATATCCTATTCTCCTTTGGGCAAG
>JBGOWQ010000054.1:0-7552 GCA_041478715.1 Thermodesulfobiota bacterium
ACGCTGTCGTCTCGCTGCGGGGAGTCACCAAGGACAATCTCGCCGCGATCCTCGCCTTAGAGGTGGCAGACCACCAGAAGCATTTCGTCGCCACGAACGCCAAGTCGATCGCGCAGGCGCATTTCGCGGGGGACGAGGCCTGGTTCCGCGCGATTTACGCGGACGAGACGCCGGTGGGATTCCTGATGCTGGAGGACGACCGGGAGAATCAAGCATACTTCCTGTGGCGCTTCATGATCGATCAGCGGTTCCAGCGCAACGGTTTTGGCTGGAAGGCACTGGCACTCCTGGTGGACCATGTCAGGACCCTGCCCGGGGCCCGGGAGCTGCTCACCAGCTACGTTCCCGGCGAGGGGTCGCCTGGCCCCTTCTACCACGCTTACGGTTTCGTCGACGATGGCCGGGTGGAGGATGGCGAGAACGTCTCGGTGCTGAAGCTATAACAAGACCTCCTACTGATGGTGCGGACCGCGTCGAGCGGTGCAGGAGGAAGCAGCATGGAAACGGAAATCGATCGGAGTATGGGGACCGGAAGCAGCAGGGGCTCTCGCGTTGTGCGGATCCTTCGCTGGATCGCCCGCATCTGGAGCCTGGTGGTGTTGGTGGTGGCCCTGTTGATCGTGATCCTGCCCGACCGCTACGCGGTGGGTCACGTCCCACTCACGGATTGGGTCCTGCTCAGCTTCTACTGGATCGCGATCCTGGGGTTGTTGACCGCCTGGCGGTGGGAGGCCCTGGGCGGGGCGTTGGCGATCGCGGCGGTGCTCGGACGGGCAGTCGCCTTCTACATTATCCGGGGGGTCTGGCCGCTGGACCTTTCGACGCTGTCAATCCTGGCGGTGGTGTTCGTCCTGCCGGGGATCCTCTATCTGGTCTGTTGTGGTATGTCTCGCCACCACAAATCGAATGCGCTCCCAGCGCATGAGCCCGTCCGGACCGGTGGTAAGTGAGCGGTAGGTCGCCTTAAAAACAGTATTCCGTCCCCGGTTGGCCAGATGGCAGGGAACCCTTCTGTGGGTACGGTCCCCGATTACGGCACGATGAACTCGTACCCCAGCCGCCGGAAGATATCGGCCATCACCTCATAACCTAGGGTGCTGGCGTGCTCACCGTCAGAACCGATGAATCCCCTATCGACGGGATCTTCGTCGTGATTTGGGCCGTTGAAGGCCGTGTAGATGTCCGCCGTGGGCACACCGTACTTGGCCGCGGCTTGCTCCAGGCAAAGGTTGAAGCGGGTCCAAGCGGCCTGGCATTCCTCATAGATGCCCATCCGCTTCCAATCCGAAAAGATCGGGCAATAGAAGTTCTGAGCCCGGATCAAAGTGGGCTGTCCCTTGCGCAGGGCTAGGATCTCGCTCAGGACGGCTTCCATGTCCGCTTGATACCCGGCGAAAGCCGCGTCGGAGAAGTCCTTGGTGTACTGCGATCCGGTGCCGGGCCCATTAATGATGTACCAGCCGATGCGCGGTGTAGGATTAGCCTCGAAGGTGATCACCTCCGCCTGGGTCAGATTGGCCCGCCAGGCGGTGGAGGTCTTCACTTTCTCCAGCAGGTAAGCACAATCCAGGCCGGGGAGAGCGTAGCTGATTTTCTCCACCTTGGCACCCAAGTCTTTCTCCAGGTGCTGGGCATAGTAGTCGTAGAACCCCCAGGCCTCGGAATCGCCGATCACCACATAGTGCCAGACCGTGTCCGTGATGGTGGGCAGTACGGGAGTAGTGGGGGTATAGGCAATCGTGACTTGGCTCTCTTTCGCCAACCAACCCACCTCCGCCCCCAGCCCTTCCGAGACGAAACGGACCGGCACGAAGGTGCGTGAATCCTGGATAATGGGCGGAGCTTCCAGCTTGCTTTCCACGCCATTCATGGTCGCTGTGTCTTTCCCCACCCAGAGGCCGACCACTTTGGCTCCCAAGACAATCACGATTTCCTTGTTGGCATCAATCCAGTCTACCTTAGCGCCTAGTGCCTCGGAAACGAAACGGACCGGCACCAGCGTGCGCCCATTCTGGATGAAAGGTGCCACGTCCATCGACTGCGTTTGCCCGTTCACCGAGATCTCCTTTTGACCGATCCACAAATCGACGTTGGTGTTTCCGGCCAGCACCGGCACCACCGCTGGACCGCGGATGGGCAGAAAAAGACCGCCCAGGCACAGTAAAACTACCATCAACCACCCTAACGCTCGTTTCCCCACAATCATCTACCTCCTTTACCGTCCTGTTTGCATCAAGCCGGGAGGTAGCGCGCGATGGTAAACAAGCACCGACGAGAGAGACCCGTTGCGGTATCCTCCGACCGCATTGATGATAACACGGCCGTCCTCGCGGTGACCCCATTGCTCCTCCGCGCATTCGCTGAACAAGCCATAAAAATATAGACCTCTCAGAGCGCTATGATTGATTCGGAGGATAAAAATGGCTGATTGGAAATCGATCCTGAATACGGACCCGACAGATTGGTTATTGCAGGAGGACAATCCCTCGGTGCGTTATTTCGCTCTGGTTGACCTGTTGGACTATCCGGAGAACGATCCGGCCGTGCTTCAAAGCAAAGTGGAGATTATGAAAAAGGGCACCGTGCCCAAGATACTGGCCAAGCAGCAGGAAGGAGGGTACTGGGAGGAGGCGGAGAGGTTTTATGCCGCCAAATATACGGGGACCGTGTGGCAAGTCATCATCCTGGCGGAGCTCAGCGCGGACGGGAACGATCAGCGGATCCGCAAGGCCTGCGAATTCCTGCTGGAGAACTCGCAAGACCGCAATAGTCATGGATTTTCAACCTGGGCCAGTAGCAAGGCCGGAGGAGGAAGGAAGAGTTACGTGGTCCCCTGCTTAACCGGAAACCTGATCTCTAGTTTGATCAAATTCGGCTATCTGCAGGATCCGAGGATCCAAAAAAGCATCGATTGGATCACCCAGGTTCAACGGTTTGACGATGGAATTCAACCACCGCCGGTGGATTGGCCGTACAATCGATTTGTCGCCTGTTGGGGGAAACATTCCTGTCATATGGGGGTCGTAAAAACGGTCAAAGCCTTGGCCGAAATCCCCTCGGATCAAAGAAACGAGAAGGTCAAGCACTCGATCGCGCAGGGAGTGGACTATCTCTTACAACATCATATTCACAAGAAAAGCCATGACTTGAGTCAGATCGCGAAGCCGGGCTGGTTGCGTTTGGGTTTTCCCTTGATGTATCAGGACGATATCCTGGAGATCTTGGGGATATTGACCCGCTTGGGGGTTCACGACGAGAGGATGCAGGAAGCCATCGATGTTGTGATCTCCAAACAAGATGAGCGGGGCCGATGGAAATTGGAAAGTACTTTTAACGGTCGTTTCCAGATTGATATTGAACAAAAAGGCAAACCAAGCAAATGGATCACCTTGCGCGCGATTAAGGTTTTAAAAAGTTACTATAGCGAAATCAAATAGAACAGGCTGAGATCCTCCCGCCGACGTGGATCGGCACTGCAGGCTGTTGCTGCTGCAGGGGAATGCACCGGCGGATCGGAGGAAGCGGACAAGCGAATGATCCGATCGAAGGCCGCATCCAATTTCAAACGCAGCAATGGATGACAAGATCTTGGATCCCCCACAATCCGCTTCTTGGTCCTGGATCCTGTTCCGAAAGGAGTAACGTGAACTACCTTCCCACCCTAAATACTGTCCGGCTTTCGCCTAGGGTGCGCCTCGCATCCTGGCCAGGAAAACGGCCGTCTGGGCGCGGGTCGCCGCCGTATTGAAGCGGAGCTGATACTCGCCGCTGTTGCCGCCCGCCATCATGATCTGCGCATAATCCGGGAACAGGAGCAGGCCGTTTTGAGCCGCCGCCCCCACTGTTTTGTAGTACCAGTCCTGCGCCGTGATCGCGCGCACGGAGCCGTCCTGATCCTGCAACAGAATGGTTGGGGGAGGTCCGGGAGGTGCAACTTCCTGCCATCCCTTGGCCCGGACGCAAATGGTCAGGATTTCGGCCATCGTGATGTTGCCCTGCGGCCGGAAGGTGTGGTCCGGGTAGCCTTTGATCAGGCCCTGCTTGAATACTCCCTCCACGTAGCCGTAATACCACTCCTCTTTCACCAGATCCGGGAAGGAAGGGATTTGCGGGAACTCCAACGCATAGCCCAGGGAGAGCAGGATCATCTTGCAGAACTCCGCCCGGGTGACCGGGTTCTCCGGCCGGAAGGTGCCGTCCGGGTAGCCTTTCACCACCCCCGCACCCACCAGGCTCATGATCTCGGGATAAGCCCAGTAGCCGGCCGGAACGTCGGGGAAGGAGAGAAATGGCGTGGGGCTGGGAGAAGGGGAAGGGCTGGGAGTTGGTGAAACCGTGGGCGTGGGGCTGGGAGAAGCGGTCGGCGTCAACGCGGCCACACCGTAGATCCAGGTGTCGTTGAAGTAATTGCTGCCCTGACCCCCAAAAAGGAGCACCCCGGCGTGGGTGGTGGCCATGGCAAGGGCGGTGCGCTCGGGCGGGTAAGGAAATGCGCCGATGGGATACCAGTTTTTCTCGCTTACGACGTAGATCCAGGTTTCGCCAAGGTAGTGACCCTCCTCCACTCCCCCGAAGAAGAGCACATCTCCCGCGGGGGTGGCGGCCATGGCATGACCCATACGCGCCGGCGGGGTGATATCAGAGCCGGTGATTTCGCTCCACGTATTGGTAAAGCTGTCGAAGAGCCAAGTGTCATTGAAGAGGTTACTCGTCCAACTGAACCCCCCAAAGAGGAGTACCCCCGTGGGGGTGTCGGCCATGGCGTGCCAATAGCGCTTGGATGGGGCGGAGGGTCCGACGGGAATTTGACTCCACTTATTGATCAGGGTATTGAAGAGCCAGGTGTCGTTCAGCGAACCGCTGCTATTGTTGCCCCCGAAGAGGAGCACGTCGTCCGCGGGGGTGGCGGCCATGGCATGGCTACTGCGCGCAGACGGGGCGGACGCAGTGGATAGCAGAGACCAAGTTTGGCTGCCGGCATTGAAGAGCCAGGTATCGCCGAAGTAACTGTTGCCGTTAAATCCGCCGAAAAGGAGTACTCCCGCGGGGGTGGTGGCCATGGCATGGTTACCGCGGGCGGACGGGGCGGACGCAGTGGATAGCAGAGACCAAGTTTGGCTGCCGGCGTGAAAGAGCCAGGTATCGCCGAGGTAGTTGCTGCCGTCATATCCGCCGAAGAGAAGCACATCTCCCGCGGGGAGGGCAGCCATGGCATGACCGAAGCGTCCGCTCGGGGTGTTGGCCGGCACGATCGGGGTATTCGTTTCGTACCAGGTAGCCTTGGTGCGTCCCAGCATGAATGACGGAGGACCGCCGGCAATGATCTGCGCACGGACAGAGGTTCCCGAAAAGGTCCCCACTGCCATAAAAAACGCCAGAAGGACGACCAGCGCCCGTTTTCCCCAGAGGATCCGGTGCTTTCTCACGGTTGTTCCCCCTTTCCCATCCCATCCGGATGCGTGGTGATCAACTCTTGAGCATCAGGTTTCGGAAAGGAACAGCGGATCTCCCCGAGATTCCGACTCCCTGGCCAACCACCACCTCCATTATAGTGCTGAAAGGAGGTTGTCAACGACTCCCCGCACGGAGCCCTGATTCGGTTCCTGCCCTTTTCAGTAGTAGAATAGGGATCATCAGAAGGAGGGCAGAAAGATGAAACGAAATACGATGTTGCTGATGGCCATTCTGTTGAGTGTCTCCCTACTTCTGACCGCCACCGTAATCCCCCCTCCGATTTCCCTGGCCGGAACGGCGGTGATCGCCTATGACTTCCTCACCAACGCCCCCAACGCGGAATGGAATAGCTGGAAAGCGGGAGTCCCCTCTCCGCTTAATTTTGGCGGTGGTGGTTGGCAAGTTTTCGACGGAGAGGCTAGGTACGGTTCCATTCAAACGGATATGGAAGACGGCCTGAGCTACCAAACCCCTCTTTCAATGTATGCTGCTCTAACAGGAGCGGGAACCGGTGACAATGGAGTCACCGGAGATTATCGGCACGTCTATATCCCGGCTCAGGCGTCTTTGCACGTGGTTTTCGGGTTTCCTAAGGGGGAGCAAACCAATGAACAGGGGATCGTGGTCGGTGTGGCGTTTGCCGAAGATGATCCTACACAGCCGATGATCGAGCTGATCAAAGAGACGAAAGACTACGACGGCTCTCTGCGGGAAGTCACAGTGGATCTCTCTTCCTATGCAGGAAAGACGGGGGGATTCAGCCTGTTTATGCGTACTTCTCACCCGGACGACAAAGACGGGATCATGTGGGTCCAGGCAGCGATCGAAGTGGCGGCGGCGACAACCACTCCGCCTCCTTCTCCGTCTTTTTCGATCTCTCCCCTGGTTCTGAAGTTCTTCGTCGGCAGCACCGCCTATTTCGTCGATACTACCCCAAAAACGATGGACACCGCGCCGGTGATTGTGGAAAGCCGCACCTTCCTCCCCATCCGCTATGTAGCACAAGAGCTGGGCGCTACCGTGGACTGGTACCCCCCGGACAAGGTAGAGATCAAACATCTCGGCAATACGATCGCGCTCTGGATCGGACAGAATTCCGCTTCCGTGAACGGAAGTTTCGTATTGATCGATCCCAGCAATCCCAACGTCGTTTCCTTCATCCAAGCCCCGGGGCGGACGATGATGCCGCTGCGCTTCATCTCGGAGAATCTGGGCGCCAGGGTGGAATGGTTTCCCCCGCAGGAGGCGCGGATTACCTACCCAGACCTGGGGCCCTGATTCACTTCGTTTTTTTTCGTCTCTTTCGTTTTCGGCTCGAACCTTTACGCCTAAAACCGCTTCAGCTCCGCTATTCCTCTTCCTTCAGCGTCTTCTTCAGGCCGATCCAGACCGGCAGCGGCACGAACCCTAACCGCCGGTTGATGGCCAGCATCGGTTCATTCCCCACCGCGTTGTCCGTGCGGATGTGGGTCGTTCCGCGCTCTTTGGCGTAGCGGAGACCGAACAGCTTTAGAGCCAGGGCGATCCCCTGCCGACGATAGGCGCGGCGGACACCGGTCAGGCCCTGCTGCAGATTGTGTGGCGTGGTAGACCGCCAGAAGTTGGACATGCCGACGTACTCGTCCCCGTGCAGCATCAGGAAATAGGCATCCGGCAGGAAGTCCGGGTTGCGCAGGATTCTGGCCTGGAAGTACTCCAGCGAGGTCGAGGTGTAAGGATCGGGCTGCGGCACATCCCGCGAGAGGTCATCTTCCAGCTCGTAGACCTTACGGTCGCGCTGGGGGTTTGTTTCCAGCTCCTGGTAGGTGGCGATGCGAAACCCTTTCGCTTCTACCTGCTGCTGGTGGCCTTGGTAGGGCACAAAATTGAACGCGGTAAGGTCCAGCACGGATTCGCTCTGCCGCATCTCTTCCTGAAAACCGCGATCCTGGTAGAAGCGGAGCCAGTGCGGGTAGGATTCTAACACCCAAGCGGACAAGGAGAGTGGACATATGCCACGAACGGTTCAGCGGCGATCCCAAACCGATACTGAACAAGATTGTGAAGTTTTTCCGGAGGTTTTGAAATGGTCGGGGCAAACGGATTCGAGATAAGCAAG
>JBGOWQ010000124.1:0-4620 GCA_041478715.1 Thermodesulfobiota bacterium
GTTCTTCGAGCGAAGAGACGGGAGCCTCCGTCAGGGCGAGGGAGCTCGCTCGTGTCCGCCCAACTAGGGTAACGAGATTCGGAGTCAGGCGCCGGGCAGAGAGCCCCGCGATTTGCAGCCGGTCCGGAAACCGCTCAGCTACTTCGACCGCTGCCCGTCCGATAGAACCTGTTGCCCCCAGGATTGCAATCCGCCGCATGGCACCATTCTAGCGTAAAAAGCGAGCAGGGAGCGCGGATGCGCTCCCTGCTGATATCCAAAGTTTACAAACTGATTTTGCTGGCTACGGTCCTAGGGGAGATAGTTGAAATCCAACTGCACAGGCGTAGTAGCCCACATCCAGTAACCCAACAACGGCTCGAAATAGCCCGGGCTATACTTGACATTATAGTACTCCATCCCGCTCCAACCCAAGGCAATTCCTCGAACCAATCCGGCGGAAACCGCATTTTCCATCGTCATCGGGGCACCGCGGCTCGGGATCACCCAAACGTCGCCCCAATTGACATTTTTCATAAGCGGAACGCCCACCAGGTTGGATCCCGGGGCGAGTGGTACTCTGGCATTGGCAGCTGGTGTACCGATCGGGATATAGCTCTGGGGGATGGCCAACTTCAACCAGAAGCCAACGCCGGGATTCAAGACGGAATCGTCCTTTCCATGATAGGACCCGGAAATAGGATCCCACGTAAGTACGGTCCAGCTCCCGATGAGGTCAGAAAAGAGCTGAACGGGAAGGTTGTCCTCGAAGACTAGAGGGTAGGAGAGAAGATTCCAACCGGTATCCAGGTCTATCGTTAGGTTCAGGGGACCGGAGTACCCCAAATTGCCGGCGTTGTCGATGGCGAACAGCAGCACGGAAGGATTGCCGCTAACATACTGGCTATTTACATCAGAACCCACGTAAATGGGGTTGTCGAAATCCCAATCGAGCACGATCATATAACCCCAAAGGCCGGAGCGGTCGTCACTGGCAGTCCAATTCAAATCCCAGCCATCGACAGCGGGAGTGGCGCCAAAGGAGTGCACAGTCGGATTCACGGTGTCCACGATCAGAGGGAAATCAACCGTTTCGAATAGACCAGAACCGGCCACGAAGGTGCCCGGGATCTCCGCCTTCAGCCTGGCGGTGTAGGACCCGTCCGGCACTGTACCAGGTGTGGGCTCCCAGATCCAGTCGTTATACCAGCCGGACCAATATTGGTAACGGTCGAAATTCTTCGGCACGGAATTGTCGACCGCCGCCGTGGTGAGCAGACTGCCGTCGCTGTTCAGGATCTGGTAAGCGAAATCGGGGGTGCCGCGCATGAAGGAGACCAGCGGGTGGGCGTTATCCTGCACTCCGTCCCAGTTGGGCGAGATGGCGATGGCGGTCCGGTCGAAGTTGCCGTAAAAATCCATTCCCAAATAGTAAAGCGTGCTGCCTACGGCATTGTACATCCAGGTATAGCCAAACCACGTCCAGCCGGAGGAATCGTCGGGCGGAAGGTCAATGACCGGGTTATGGATCCAGTCGTAGGTATAGCGATTGTCCTGCCAGTCACCCCAGAAAACAGTGTAAGGGACGTGCAAGGCGGGGAGCGTGGCATCCGTGGGGGTGAGAAGGATGAAGCCGTCAACGAAGATGTTCTCGTAGACTGTGTTCCCGGCCAGGTTCACCGTCACTTCGAAGGTGGTTGATCCATGAGCGGGCAAGGTGATGCTGCCCGGTAGAGTGATGGTAGCACCGGCCAGGTTTAATGGCGCGCGAGCGCTATTGTAGCGCTGGACGACACCGCTGAGGTTATAAGTTAAGCTGGCGGCACCGCTATTCTCCGCTTTCAGGGTGAAGGTCTTCGTCGTTCCGGCGTTGGTGTCGCCCAGGGGAGCGTAGGGGAGACCACTGACAGCATCGGTGACGAAGACCGGGGTCAACACCGCTTTTTCCACATTGATCCGTCCGGCACCTTGTGAGCGGGGACTGAAGTAGAGGCTGCTGCCAGGATACTTTAGCAAAGTGGCGGTGTTCAACAGGGCAGTCTTGACTATTGCGGGGGTCCAAGTGGGGTGAGCCTGCTTGATCAATGCGGCGGCGCCACCCACGTGGGGGGCGGCCATGGAAGTACCGGAGTAGTTGGCATAGCTGCCAAGCGCGATCGGTACGGTGGACCAGATCCCGCCGCCGGGAGCTGTGGCTTCCGGTTTGAAGAAGAGGTTATTGTCGGTACCCCAGGAGGAGAAATCCACCATCTGGTCTACCAGAGGGCTGGGGAAGGCATCGACTATCCCGTCAAAAGTGATGGTAGCACCGGCGTGGTTCCGCAGGAACATGCCGTAGCTGTTTCCGGTGAAAACAGAGGGAATGGTTACCGGATAGGTGCCCATGGTCATGGAGAGCATGGCATCGCCGCGGGCGGCATCGTTCATCACGATCGCGCCAACTGCTCCATGATTCTGCGCCCGGAGATACTTGTTGCCAAAATCTGTCACACCAGTTCCGCCTCGCAAAATGAGGGCGATCTTACCCGTTACGTCTAGGCCGGTGTAGTAGGTATCGTCGTTACCGAAACCGACGTAGACGAAGTTCTTCGGCAATCCGCCCAGGGTAGAAACGGGATTCGTGGTGCTGGCCCACGTGTAAGGCGCGCGGGCAGTACCTGTGGGGGTGGTGACTTTATAACTGACATATCTGACGATGGAATTCCAGGAGGCAGCAGTGGAAAGGGCGCCGGGGACCACCGAGGGACCCCCGACAATGCCAATGTCGGCTGGGTAGTAGCTGAGCTTATCGGGGTCCTCCCCATACCAGTTGACCTGGTTGTAGGGGTAGACCGAGTAGTACTCGTTACCGGCCGACAGCGAAACGAAGATGCCATTGTTGACGCAATTCTGGATGGCGATCTGTTCCGGATCGGACGGATCGCGCCATCCGCCGGGAGAGCCGAAGGAGCAATTGATGGAAACCAGGTTCACACCGCTGAGTTTTTGCGCTAGCATCCAGTCAAAGCCAGCCGCGAGATCCTCAGAAGATGAGGAGCCTGTCCCGCCCAGCACGATCTTGGCGACTATCAGTTTGGCTTCGGGGGCCATACCGTTTACCCCGGTGACCGAAGCGGCTTTGGCTGTCATGATGCCGGAGACGTGCGTACCGTGGCCGTTGTAGTCCATGGCATCGCTGGTATGTTCGGCTACATCGATCATAGCGATCACTTTGGCGCCGAAGCCGCCACCCAGGTCAGGATGGTTGTAATCCACGCCCGTATCCACTACACCTACCACTTGACCTTCCCCTTTGAAGCCGAGGTTGTTCCAAACCGCCGTACCGCCA
This sequence comes from Thermodesulfobiota bacterium, assembly GCA_041478715.1. Lineage (GTDB taxonomy): Bacteria > Caldisericota > JANLFM01 > JANLFM01 > JANLFM01 > JAPLHX01. The sequence continues at coordinate 3,308 of JBGOWQ010000124.1, forward strand.
ACCAGGGGGACGCTAGCCGGCAGTTCCGCGTAATAGGTGCGGCTGGGGTGGACGGCGCCGGTGCCGAAAAGCTCCTGCACGGTCTTCAGGTCAGCCTGGTTGATCGAAATGGCGAAACCGTTGTAGGCCGTGAAGTACTCCTGTTTCAGCTCGAAATTGATCCCGGCCAACCGGGATAAGACGGTGGTGTGCTCGGTCTGGAGAGCTGTTCGAATCGAGTTGACTTCCAATGTGGGACCTAGCGCTTGGGTCTGCACGCCTCCGCGCATCAGTTGCTCGGCAACAGGCAGGGAGGGGAGATCCACCATCACGGTGATCTTGCCGTCCTTGTCCGGTTTGAACAAACTTTGGCCGGCGTCCGCCATCGGCAGTGCCGCCTTGATGGGTGCCGCCTTAGACGGTTTCTCCACCTTGTCGGGTGCAGCACTGGTCAGCGTCTCCGGATCAATAGCAGACGGCGAAGCCGGTGCGGTTTTCATCCTCTCCAAGAATGCGGCCCGGGCTTTCTCCACGACACCAGTCGTGGCAGAGTTTGGGCTCTGGGCGAACACCGTGCCCATCGACATCAAGCCAAGGATAACCAAAAGAACAAGCACTTTTCGTAGGACTTTCAAATTTTGCGCCTCCTTGTTGGCAAATTTTTTCCTACTCTATTTTTGGGTATGCGAATAGAAATACAAGAAAGTTCGATTTGCTGTTTTTCCCTCCTTTGCCACGTTTGTTTCTATTGTGTGTCGGGAAGGGGGAAGAGTCAATACGCTTTTTATATAAAAACAGAGGGCGCAAACGAACCGCCCAAACTGAAAACAACACAATCGGAGGGAAGGTCTGTGACCGGATGGTTGATGTAGTGCCTGCTGCGCCCATGATCCCGAAACCAGCTACAATGAACCGTAATGTCCGCATCCGTTTCGGGAGACGACCGATGAAGCGAACTACGATCCTGTTCCTGCTCCTCGCCCTGATTGGCTCTACTCTGCCACCAGGATCGGTGCCTGCCGTGCGTGCCCAAGATGCCAAAGTGTCCGGTAGTGAGCAGTTTTTCCGCGTCACCATCCGGTCTTACTCAGACCTGGAAGCGATGGTGAGTTCGGGACTCGACATTCTGGGCGGACGTGAAGACTGGCGGGATGTACGAGTGCTCCCTGATCAAATCAGCGCCTTTCAAGCGTTAGGTTTGCGCTACGAACCTCTTGTATTTCCTCAGCTGCAAGCGGACGCAGACACTTCTGACTTCTTCTATAGCTACGAAACGATGCAATCCAGCTTGCTTGCCTGGGAAACGGCCCACCCCTCCCTCTGCAAAACCCACA
>JBGOWQ010000174.1:0-3581 GCA_041478715.1 Thermodesulfobiota bacterium
CCCAACGAAGCCATCCGTTGAGCCACCGTACGGTCAATCAACGTGCCGTTGGTAAACACTAGAGAGAGGAGATCGTGATGGCTCTCCAACAGGTCCCAGATGTCCTTTCCTTGGTCACGATAGGCCAGTGGTTCTCCCCCGGAAAACACCACCAGTGGCACGGCCCAAAGGGATTGGGCTTCCGTCAGGATCCGATTCAAGACGGGCCAGGACAAATAATTTGAGGTTGCATTTGCATCGGCATAGCAGTCATGACAGTGCAGATTACATGCTTGAGTCGGCGCCACAACGAGAAACCATGGTGGTGTTGCCCCGAATTTCTCTTGAAATCGTTTCGCTTGCGGTCGTTCCCGCCAGGAACCAAGCCAAACCCTCCCCCACAGGCGGAGGATCACGCGTAAGACGTGGGAAGAGATTTGGCGGTTGGTTGTCAATCGGTTCACGCTGGCGGCGATGGCTCGTATCATCAACAGTCGCTCCCGTTGGATCCGCTCGAGCGAATGGGTCAGGGCATGATTTAGACGGCGACCCAGAATCCGAAACAGAAAATCATGTAGTACTGAAGTTTGGAGTAAACATGGAAGCAGATAGAGAACGATTGGACCCGCTATGCAACGCAATAATGGTCCACTGATTCTTCGCGCATTCATTCGTCGTCCGGCTCCATCTCAATGGCAAGAAGCATTGCGGAGACAGGATTGCGGAAACACGCCAATCTGCCGCCGATCCCTGCCAGATTAACACGTTACGGTATGGCTTTTGCCAGTAGGCACCACTGGCTAGAAAGAAATCTCTGCCATCCGGCAGAAGGCTTGCACTATTCTGGGATCAAATTGGCTACCGGCACAGCATTGCAGCTCTACCAACGCTGCTCAATGTGAGATCACCGCTTGGTAGGGCTGCCCTTCGGTCATCACGTCGTAGGCGTCTGCAATGGCCAGGATGCTGGCTAGAAGCGGAATCTCCTCCCCTTTCAGTCCGCGCGGGTACCCATTACCATCCCAGTGTTTATGGTATGCGAGAATCGCTTGGGCAATCAACAGCACCTCGCTGGAAGAAGTGGCAATTCGATACCCGTTTTGCGGGTGCCGTTTCACTGTCTACCATTCCTCCGGAGAGAGCCGGTCCGGTTTCGCCAGAATCTGCGGAGGAATGACCACTTTCCCGATATCGTGCAACAAAGCCAATTCATTGATTTGAACTCCGGGCAACTGCAATACTCGCCCCAACTGCTGCGAAATCCGCTTCAAGCGCTTGGCATGTTCTTCCGTTTCGCTTTTGCTTTCCCAGAGCGAACGTTCCTGCGAAGATATGATCCTCCTGGGACACCGATTGGCCCTCTTGTTACTTGTTGGTGTACATCCGATCTTCCGCCAGGCGCAGGAGGCTCTGTAGATCCGCAGCAACTTCTTCCTTCGTCGCCGCACCTAACGAAATGCTCAATTCGATCGGGTCTGGTCCCTGCTGGAGGCAAGTCTGGCGAATCCGCTGGCACAACTGATTGGCTACCTGCGCTGAGGTGCGGGGCAAGAGAATCACAAACCGGTTGTCTCCCCAACGGGCTACAATGTCTTCCCGCCGAAGCGTGTTGCGAAGGGCCTGGGCTACCTGGCAGAGCAATTGATCTCCCGCCTGGTGGCCAAATGTATCATTCACCAATCGAAACCCTTTTAGATCTCCCATGATCACCGTCAGAGGTAACTGCCGTTCCGTGTCCAAGCGCTTCAACTCCACCTCGAAAAATGAACGGTTATAGAGACGAGTGAGCGGATCGTTGTAGCTGAGGTAATGAAGCCGAGCCTCCGCTTGTTTGCGGGCGGAGATATTGCGCAGCCGAACCAACACACCCTCCTCCCCGTTGGTACCGATTCTGCTCATCTGCATTTGAAATTCGGTCGTTCCGCCATCCGTTTCCAGGCTTCTCTCCACCTCTCGTTTTATCTCCGAAGAGCGGAGGAATCGATCCAACTCCTCTCCCAAACCAGGAAGCGGTTTCGGACGAGCCAGTTCTTCCGCCGTGCGGTTCCAAACGATCAACCTGCCGCGGCAGTCAAAGAAAAAAGTTGGTTCTTCCAGGTGTTGAAAAATTGATTGATAAAGATCAGCCTTCCCATCAATGAATTGGTATTCGTTCATCCGATTTTTCTTTCTCCCCTCTATTATTTGGTCCAGTGTTTTCGTTGGAAAAGTACGGCGGTTGCGTTGATTCATTATAGAATGTGTCCAGATAGAAAGGTAGGGAAAAAATGGAAATCACTGTTTTGGAACAGAAGGCCTTTTTTCTGCCGGAGGTGATCACATCAGAGCAAGCGCGGGAGCGAGCCTGGGACAAGAAGATCGGCGTCTTCAGCTCGGGGCTGACGGGGATTTTCTCTCGCCCAAAAGGGGAGGACATCCAAATCACTTACAGCGAGAAACGCTACGAGCCGTTTTGGTTTATCGCCTGCAACGCCCATTATGTCTACGATCGGCAGGTGAAGTTCCCGGTGAAAACCACGGGGCCGGAAGTCAAATCCGTAACGGTAGGCAGTCTCAGTTATCCAGTGGCGGACGATAAAAAATACGGGGCGCAAGTTTTCCTGATCCCTGGCACTGAGCATTGCCAGGAGGACAACCAGCGCCAGGATTTCTTCGACGGGATCAGCGGGGAGCGAAAGGATTTTTCACCCACTCTTCAATTCCCAAAGAAGGAAATCTCGTTGGAAGAGTTCAACCCCGAGGCAATGGTGGTGGCACCAGAGATCCGGGCATCGTTCGTTGTGCGTCAGCTGTTTGGGGAGATGATCAAACCGGTACAGGCGGATAGCATCTTCGAGGAAGAGGTTACCATCGAGCGGTTGGAACTCTACTACCGTCCGATGTATGCCTACGAATACCATTGGACCACCAAGGACCGGCGTGCCGTGGCTGAGTTCGATGGGCTATCCGGTCAAATGCGAACGGGGGGCAAAACCTTCCGACAACAAGCCGGCACTAAATTGGATTGGAACATGCTGTTCGACTTGGGAGCCGATGTGGTAGGGCTGCTGGTTCCCGGCGGCAACATCGCCGTGAAGCTTTCCAAAGCAGCCATCGACATGAGCAAGAAAGATAAACGCGGCTAAACCTACAGCCGGAAGGACAAATCGAATGAACCCAATTTCGACTCTGCCCGTGGAGCGGGAAGTGAAAAAAGAACCGACACCCAGGGCAGGGAAGCTGCGTGACCTATATTTTCAGACTCTCTCTTCGGTCAGTCTGGAGTTTCCCTACTGGTACACCCGACGCTGGGACCAGTTGGAAGGTGAGATACCGGTGATGCGACGGGCCAAGGCTTTGCAGATGGCATTCCAGCATCTCACTCCCACGATTTTCCCTGGAGAGTTGCTGGTCGGAGGAAAAACGCTCTACTATCGCGGTTCCTTTCCGATGCCCTGGCTTTCAGCCAGCTACTTCATGGCCAAGGAGGACGAGCTCTATCAGGAAGCTCTTTCCCATGGTTCCGCGGCGGCCGATGAGGTGACCAAGTGGGGCACGGGTGGCGGAAACGTCACTACCAGCTTCGGCCAGGTGGTTTCCATCGCGGGCAAGTTTGGGATCCG
>JBGOWQ010000258.1:0-2709 GCA_041478715.1 Thermodesulfobiota bacterium
GAAACATCCTCATTCTGGGGTTGATCGATGTATTGCAACCCCCCCCCTCAGGGTGTAGGAAAGCCGGGGAAGAGCAATTGAGCCAATTTGAGGAAAATGGAGGACGCCTTGCTAGAATCGTTGGTAGAGAGATCGGCCAGCACGATCATCGTGGCATCGGCCGAGGGCAAATACCCCATAATACTATTGTAACCAAAGATGGCCCGGTATGGCCAAGGAAGACACCTAGCGAGAGAATCCCTAGACCGTATTGCATATTCCAGCGCTCCTGACCGGGAACTTGCACCCATTGCAGCTGCTCCCTGTGCATTTCTACGCTGAGCAAGCCACCTTTGCTCAACGCCTTCACCCAATCCTTGAGATCGTCCAGGGTGGAGATCATCGCTCCGCCCGTCCCAGGAACGGATGGGTCCGAGAGGGTGATGTCTTCGTAGGCGGTGCCACTAGCCGTGCTTTGCAGACAATAGCCATGTGCATAAGGTACGGGCATGGCCGGAGTGGTGGGAAAGCTCGTCTGATCCAAGCCCAGCGGGATCAGGGTATTTCTTGTGATCTCTGCCTCTACCGGGTTGCCGGTGGCCTTCTCCAGGATCATCCCCAACAGGGTATAGTTCGTATCGGAGTAATGGTAGCGCTGACCTGGAAGAAAGTACGGTGGATGGGTAATAGCAATATCGACTTCCTGTTGGGGGGTCAGTGTTTGCAAAGGGTTATCCGCGTAGGCTTGATTGAAGCCATCATTTTCCGCGAAGCTGAAGATCCCAGAAGTCATATTCAGCAATTGCCGAATCGTGATAGCGGATCCGTTGGGAAATCAGGAATCCATTTGGATTTAGGATCCTCCAGTTCCAGCTCGTCCTCGTCTGCAAGCTGCAAGATGTGGTTGGCGGTGAATGTCTTGGTGTTGCTGGCAATGCGAAAATGCATAGTGGGATCCATCAGCTCGCCGCTTTCCAGGTCGGCCACTCCGACAGCGTGAATCCACGTTCCCCTTCCTGGGATCCAGACGCCCGCAATCACGCCGGGCATGAGGGATTGCGTCATCTGATCCTTGACGATCTGAGCCATCTGTGCTTCCACTTCCGCTGGGAACCGGTCCGTGGAAGTGGGGCTGGCAGGTGCAGTGCCGCAAGCGACCAAGGTTAGGGCAGGCATCAGGAGCGCCACTACGGTGAGGTCTCTCAAGGATTTGACCTGAACTATGCGCATTTTGACCCCCTTTTCGCTGAAAAGGCTCTGTTCATCCTTCTCCCACTCAATGTTCAAGACAATGGAATTTTCCCCACCGGAGCAAGATAACATGCGAATTCCTCCACCCCATCCAGACGCAGCAGGCTGTCTGTCAGTTCCTGATCGTAGGCCGCAACGGCGCAGGTGCCACAACCGATGGCTTCGCAGGCCAGGTAGAGGTTTTGACAGATATGGCCCGCGTCCAAAGCAATTACCTTCACCGAAGCCGCACTGTAGCGCCACTCAGTACGATAGGGCAGTGCAGCCCAATAGAAGGTTACAGCTGATTTGCCGACGAATTCCTGCCCCCGACTGGCTTTAGTCATCTTTTCCGCCATCTCCACCTCGTAGAACAGATAAACGAGTTCATGCTCAAGCGGTAAGAACCGGTAGAAGCCCTCCAGCAAACCATCTACGTGCTGCACGCCCAGATAGGTTTCGAATGGATGGCGCGAACCTGCCGATGGGACTGTCCGAAAAGCGGTAGCTTCGTTTACTCGCCGGCGAAAACCTTGTGTAGCCCATAGCAGGAAAGACAACTCGTCCAGGGTTAACGGTTTTGATGTAAAGCGGCGGTGACTCTTCCGATCGTGTATGGCCTGTTCAACGGAAACCGGCGAGATTCCCTGCCAAGTCCCGGGTTTGGGCAGTGGAAAAAGAGGTTCATCCGATGGAATGGGTTTTTCCAAGGGCGGGGGAGGAACGCCCCGGTTTTGATCGGTTTGCGCGAAATCCAGCTGCTTGCGCAGAGTATCTTTCAGAAATCCGCGCAGTTCCTTTGGATCTATATTCATGCCAACCTCCAGTTGGGCGTGTTTTTCATTGTACGCTTCTCGCGCACCAGGTATCCAACAGTCCCTCCCCCCTCGTTCAAATCGTTTTGCTTTCCGCGCTTGGCGTGGCACGATTCTATGCTTCAATTGACACGGAACAAAGCCGGTTCCATAAATTGGAAAATGGAGGATAATAATTGTCACGCACATCACATGGCCGGATCCAGTAACCTGCAGATTGGTGACGACGGAAGAGGTTACCCGAGAAACGAGTTAATGTGTTTGCCATAGCCGATCCATCACCAAAGGAGGAATCTAGAAATGCAGAACCCGTTGTTTGACGAGTTACTTCTGGATGTCTACAGCGATACGGAATTGAAACGGCGATTTCTCGACGACCCAGCGCGCCTATTGCGAGAGCGCGGTGTGGAAGTCCCAGACGGAGTAGAGCTGCGCATATTGGAAGATAGCCCCACGGTGCGACATATCGTACTTCCCCATTTTCACCATGGAACACCAGCTTCTACCGAGGAGTTAGCCTCTCGCAAGAGCAAGATCGTCATTCCGCCATAGGCGAAAACCCGTCCGAGCTTGGGCAACCGGCAACACGAACCGTCGTCCTAGCCGGACTGACTCCTTTTGAACAGGAACGGTATCGTTGGGTTCCTTTGGCTCCAGCAGCCTTGGTTTCTTATCTTCGTTCCCA
>JBGOWQ010000216.1:0-3072 GCA_041478715.1 Thermodesulfobiota bacterium
AGAGACAGGGGTTGGTCCTTCGTCCTTCCCTTGATCACAAATATGCGCTGGATTGCTTCTGGGTGGAATGGATGCGCCCCCAAACCATAAACAGTTTCTGTCGGGAACGCACAAACGCCCCCCCGCTTAAGGATTTCCGCTACTTCCGGAATTGTCTTGATCATCAGAATCCATTGGACGATCTTCTTCCGTCTTGGATTTGGCTTTCAGCAAAAATGGCAGCTCTTGTCCCTGCAGCAGACGCTCGATATTTGTTCGGTGTCTCATCAAGGTTAATCCAAACAGGATCAATCCCATAAGAAAATAGGGAGGAGACCAGAAGTAAAGAAGGACCGGAATTACAGCTGCAGCGGTCAAAGAAGCCAATGAGGCGAACCGCGTGAGTATTACCACCAGTAACCATACTCCCATCACCAAAAGTGCAACCTGCCAATTAATGGCCAAGACGACTCCGAACGTAGTGGCTACGCCTTTCCCTCCCCGAAAGCGCAAGAATACTGAGTAGTCATGACCGAGAACCGTGGCCAAACCAATTAAGGCGTGGACGTCATTTCCCGCAATCAAAGGTGCATTGGTATAGGGAAATAGTGGCAGCAAATATTCGGCTTGCGGTGGGTGGATCAAATAGACCAATAGAAACCCTTTTGCAGTATCGAGCATAAATACGAAAAAGGCCGGAAAAAAACCCAAAACTCGCATTGTGTTCGTGGTACCGATGTTCCCACTTCCGCTTTTGCGCAAATCGATACCACGCAATCTTCCGAACAAATAGCCGAATGGAATGGAACCGGCCAGAAAACCGATTACGAGATAGACAATTTCGATGACTCTTCCTCCAATCGTTCTTTGATGTCCTGAGATTGCAGAGCTTGAAACAACTCCTCCAAATCTCCCTCCATCACCTGCGACAGGCCGTAGAGGTCCAATCCAATCCGGTGGTCTGTAATCCTGTTCTGCGGAAAATTGTATGTCCGGATTTTCTCGGCTCGGTCTCCACTCTTCACCTGAAGTCGGCGACTGGAAACAATTGTATCGGATTGCGCCTGGCGCGCGCGATCTAGTAACCGTGCGCGCAGGATCATCATGGCCCGTTCCTTGTTTTGCAGCTGCGACCGTTCATCCTGGCACGTGACTACCAAACCCGATGGAAAGTGAGTAATGCGAACCGCGGAATCCGTTTTTTGCACACACTGTCCCCCATGACCCGATGCCCGATACACGTCAATGCGAAGCTCTTCCGGCTGGATTTCGACATCGACTTCCTCGGCTTCCGGCAATACCGCCACAGTAGCCGTTGAGGTGTGAAGACGCCCGGAAGATTCCGTTACCGGCACTCGTTGCACTCGATGGGCTCCTCCTTCAAACTTGAGCCGAGAATAGGCGTTTTTCCCCTTCACAGCAAAAATCAGCTCTTTGTATCCTCCGAGATCTGTGGGATTGGATGAGAGGACTTCGATTTTCCACCTCCTTTTCTCGGAATAGGCTGCGTACATGCGGAATAATTCCGCGGCAAACAATGCCGCTTCCTCCCCTCCTGCTGCCGCTCGAATTTCCATGATCACATTTCGCTGGTCCGCGGGATCCTTTGGCAAAATCATCGTGATGATTTCAGCGTTCAGAGACGTTTCCTGCTCGCGAAGGTGGTTCACCTCGATTTCAACCATTTCGCGCAATTCAGGGTCCTGGTCACTTTTCATAGCATCTGTCGATTGGATTTGTCGCTGCAAGTCTGCTAGGTGCTCCATTTTTTGCAGCAAAAGAGACACGTCATGATAGGCAATCGCATACTTCTGCAAAGCAGCAGCATCGGATTGGACGGAAGGGTCCACCAGAAGCTTCTCCAATTGCTCCTTTCGATAGATCAGCATCTGCTTTCGCTCAAACATCGCCAGGCTCCAGGGAGGATTGCAATGCTTTCAGAGCCACCTCTAGTTGCTCGGGTGTCGGTTCTGCCGTTGTTAGTTTTTGCGTCCATAATCCCGGCAGGACCACCGCTTTTGAGATCCAATTCCGAGGGTAAAGAACAAATAGACGAATCAATTCAAAGGAAAACCCGGCAATGAAAGGCAACAGAAAGATGCGAGACAACAAACGCCAATACCATTGGGAAAAATCGAGAAACGCAAAAAGGATAAAACTGACGATCAAAACGACAAGTAGGAAACTTGTGCTACATCGTGGATGCAAGGTAGTGTATTTACTTGCGGCCTCCACCGTGAGCGGCTCGCCGTGTTCAAAAGCATGAACCGCTTTATGCTCTGCGCCATGGTATTGCAACAAAATCCGCCGCACTTCTGGAATCAAGCGGATCAAGGCCAAGTAAAGGAAAAAGAATAGAAATCGCAAACAACCCTCCACGATCAATACCCATTGAGACGACAGAACGGGGTTCAACAAGCGGGAAAGAAAAAGGGGGAGAAGAAAAAACACTCCAATGACCATCCCGATCGCCAAAGTAAAAGACAAAGCCATCTGTACAGGGGTAAGCTTATCTTCCTCCTTGCTTACCAGCGATAGGGAGATATTCAACGCGCGAATCCCCAGTATCAAGGATTCCCAGAGAGCGCCCATCCCCCGAAAAAAAGGCCAACGAAACAGGGAATATCTCTTGCCCAAAGGAGAATAGGATATTTTCTGTACTTGGATCTCCCCAGTGGATTGCCGCACAGCCAAAGCAATCCCCTGGGGGCTTCGCATCATTACCCCTTCCCATACTGCTTGCCCGCCAACAAGGATCTCCTTTGGTTTTATCCTCATCAGCGGTCCGCCGACGCTTCAGGGGGGACTTGGTGGCAATGCCGACAACGGGCTTCGTATTTTTCGGACGCCCCAATCAGTATCACAGGATCTTCAAAACGAGCGGGGTGTCCGTTGATCACTCTTTGAGTGCGGGCTGCAGGAGCTCCACAAACAACGCAAATGGCTTGCAACTTATCTACTTCCTCAGCCACGGCCATCAATGCAGGCATACTGCCGAAAGGGAGGCCGCGGAAGTCAGTATCTAACCCCGCCACGATCACTCGGATCCCTCGGTCTGCCAGTTCCTGACATACTGCAACGAATTCCTGCGAG
>JBGOWQ010000263.1:0-2610 GCA_041478715.1 Thermodesulfobiota bacterium
CGATGATACGGCCCTGGATAAACTGGCGGCCAATGCACTGGAATCCGCTGCCTATGGTGACGAAGTTCCGCTGCACTTCCCAGACCTGGGGCCTGTCGCGCAAGTCCGGATCTTTGACCAAGCTGTGGCGGATCTGCCGATCTCGCGCCTGGTGGAGATCGGCAAAGAAATCCTCGACCTGATCCTGCCCGTCGAGCCGGAAGCCCGCTGCAATATTTCCCTGACGCGAAGCGTCCAATCGGTCAGAATTCGCAACCAAACGGGACTGAACATTTCCTACGAACGTTCGCCGCTTTCGATTGGCTTCGAGATTGACCGCATTGTGGGCGACGACATGCTGATCCTATACAACATGTTCGGCACCACCATCTGGGACGATGATTACCTGGCCTTTGCCCGCAGCCTGGTTGAAAAACTCAAACTGGCGCGCAAGATTGTCCCCATCAAGGGCGGCAAGATGCCGGTGCTGTTCTCCCCGGTGGGGACGTTGGCGCTCGCCATCCCGCTCAACGAGGGCTTAAACGGCAAGAACGTCTACAAAGGCACTTCGCCGCTGATCGGCAAGCTCGGCGAAGTACTGTTCGACGAGAAAATCACCATCATTGACGACGGTACGGTGGACGGCAAGTTCGCCTCCGCCCCCTGTGACGACGAGGGCGTACCCCACCGCCGCAACGTGCTGGTGGAGAACGGCCGGCTCAAAAGCTTCCTCTACGACCTGAAAACGGCGGCCCTGTTCGGGGTCGAAACCACCGGCAACGCCGCGCGCGGTCTGTTTAACCCGCCTCAACCCGCTCCTACCAATTTCATGATCCAACCGGGCCAGACTCCGCTCGAAGCCATCATCGCTGGGATTGACGAGGGCATCCTGGTCGAAGACCTGCTCGGCATCGGGCAGGGCAATGTGATCTCCGGGGCATTCTCCAACCCGCTCAGCCTGGCTTTCAAGATCGAGAAGGGCGAAATCGTCGGGCGAGTGAAAGACGTTTCGATCGCCGGTAATGTCTACGAGTTGCTCAGGAATGTTGCCGCGGTCAGCCAGGAAGCGCAGTGGGTCTACAGTACGTTCTATGCCCCCTATCTGCTGCTGCCCGAGATTAACGTGGTGGCCAAAGGATAGAGACATCGGGACGGCAGGGGGAACCAAGACCCACCCGATATCGCCGATGCGGCCTGCTTCTGGACAGGCAGCAGGTAATGGGATACAAAGGAGTCAACACACCTTCGGTAGTACCTTGATTCTTTTAAAAAAAACAGGAAAAGGAGCGACGTGATGGGAGAAAAGGGCGGCAAGAAAAACAAGGAAAAGGTTCAGAAACAAAAGGCCGAAAAACAGAAACAAAAGCTGAAAAGCAAACTGGATAAGCAGCCCATCAAAAAGCCTTTGTAGAAATCACTAGGGGGAGATCCCAGCAAGAAGAATGTTTTGAACCGATCGAGGACACGATTGGGATTGGTGGCTGTCCCCAATTCTCTAACAGCAATCAGCCTGCAGCAGCATGTCTAGATCAATGGTGGGGAGTTATGTTCAAATGATAGGATGGGTTTCGGGTGCAGCGAATCGATGAAAATCATCGTCGAACCGATCTCTCTTCCAGAACTGCGAACTCTTGCCCGCGGCCGCTTCGGCCACTTGGTGAAGGCAGTGGTGGACATTCGTCGGGTGGTAATGGCGGTCGATGGAGACCTACATGCTGATTTGGAAGCGCTGCTGCTGGAAGATGGCTCACAACAATTCGATCTATGGGGGATCAATTTCTATCCGGATTTGGTAGGGGAGGATTGGGTCGAGTTCGACTCGCTGATCAACCTGCGTCCCTCTGCCGGCAACCGGACCCGTGGCGTCGAGGATGCAAGGATCCAAGCGCAAATCCGCGAAGTGGTACAGCGATGGGTCCACGAATGAGCTATCGCCACCAGAGCTTGGCCCAAGGTCGCTGGCAGCAATTCTCCCTGATGGAGCAATTGGCTCATGTGGGCAGTGAGGTGGTCCGGGCACTCAAGTGGAAGGGAAAGGATCGCCCGGATTACAGTCAAGAGGCCTTTGAACGAGCGTTGGAGCTTTTGGAACTGACTATCGCCGATCCGAAGAACCACGCTCGACTGAGAGAGTTAACCCGTCTGCAGGAAGCATTGGCTGACTATTTCGCCGGAGAGAACCTCTTTCGATCGACCCCGCAAAACTGGCAGACCTATTTTCTGGGATTCAGTTACGCCGCTTCCTTGGGCAAATAGGAAACAGCCGGCGATCTATGCTTCTTTTTCCGCTTTGATCGGTCTGCTGAGGTGTATCCAACTGCGCACACTTCTCCGGAAGGTTCCATGATGGACGCGCCGGCAATCCGAGTCGGTTTGGTTGGTGTTTCTTGCAGTGGGATAAAACAAAAGGAGATGTCAAAATGCACGCAAGTGACCTTATTGATGCTCAAATCGCAAAACTTGCTGATTGGCGCGGCGTGACTGTTACCAACATCCGCAAAATTATCCGTGGTGCTGATCCAGAGATAGTGGAGGAATTGAAATGGATGGATACCCCAGTCTGGTCTCACGATGGAATAGTCTGTTTAGCAAAAGCTTTCAAAGATAAGGTTAAGCTGACTTTTTATGAAG
>JBGOWQ010000218.1:0-3060 GCA_041478715.1 Thermodesulfobiota bacterium
GTCCCCCGGGGTTCCTATGTCGTGCGGGTCTGCCAATCTCCTCCCTGCCATCTGATGGGGGGCCGGAGCCTATTGGCGGAATTGTCCCGTCAAGTGGGAATCGAAGTAGGAAAAACCACTGCTGACGGGCAGTTCACGCTGGAAACTTCCGAATGCCTCGGTCATTGCGAGGCGGCACCGGCGATGCAGATCAACGAGGAGGTCTACGGCGATCTAACGGCAGAACGGGTGGCAGCCATCCTAGAGGATAAGCACCGGGGGACCCAAACGATCCCGCCCGTTACCGCGGAAGCGCCCCGCCTGCTGCCGGGCGGCAAGCGGATCGTGCTGGACAATGTGGGCCGAATCCACCCCGAACGGATCGAAGACAGCTTGACCCGAGGGGGATATGACGGGTTGAAAAAGGCATTGTCTCTGATGCCGGAACAAGTAATCGCCCTGGTGGGAACGTCCGGCCTCCGCGGTCGCGGCGGCGCCGGGTTCCCTACCGGCCTGAAGTGGAAGTTCGCGGCCAAGGCCGCCGGCGCCCCCAAGTACATCGTCTGCAACGCGGATGAAGGAGAGCCGGGAACCTTCAAAGACCGTCCGATCATGGAAGGAGACCCGCATAAGCTGGTGGAAGGAATCATCATTGCCGGGTATGCCATTGGAGCCTGCCAAGGGTATATCTATGTCCGTGGCGAATATGCTCTCTCCATCCAGCGCCTGCGCAAGGCCATCGCCGACGCCCGACGCCATGGCTTTCTTGGCTCCAACATCCTTGGCAGCGGCTTTGCCTTTGAGCTGGAAGTGAAGGAAGGGGCGGGAGCTTACATTTGCGGGGAAGAGACCGCCCTGATCGATTCGCTGGAAGGCAAACGCGGCCAACCCCGCGTCAAACCTCCCTATCCGGCCAATGCTGGCGTCTACAACCTGCCGACCGCTGTCAATAACGTGGAAACGCTAGCCAATGTGCCGGGTATCTTGTTGCATGGCGCGGACTGGTTCCGCGGTTTCGGTACCGAAGCCTGCCCCGGCACCAAGATTTACCTGGTGATGGGTGACGTCAACCACCCCGGATTCCTGGAAGCGGAGATGGGCACGACCCTTTCCGAGATCGTTGATGGCTATGGTGGAGGGATCAAAGGTGGCCGCAAATTCAAAGCGGCCCTGGTGGGCGGCGCCGCTGGGATGTTTCTCGGTCCGCCCGCGCTGTCCGCTAGGATGGATTACGATGCGATGAAGGAATTCCAGGCGACGCTCGGTTCCGGCTCCGTCCTGGTGATGGATGAAACCCGATCCCTACCGGAGATGCTGTGGTCCGTCCTGCACTTCTTCGAGCATGAGTCCTGCGGAAAATGCACTCCCTGTCGGGCCGGCTGTGCTGAATTGGTCAAGATTGGCACCCGGCTGAAAGACGGGAATGCCAGCGCGAAAGACCTGGATGTGATGCTGAATCTCTCCCAGGTGATGTGGACCAGCTCCCTCTGCCCCCTCGGCCAGTCCCTGATCATGCCGATACAATCCGCTCTGGACAATTTTGGCGCTGAACTGCGGCTCCAGGCACAATAGGAGTAGTGTGATGACGATCCAAATGAAAATCGATGGCAAGGAACTTGAGGCGCAGGAAGGTCAAACCGTCCTCCAAGTGGCCCAGCAGAACGGGATTGAGATCCCGGTGCTCTGCAATCACGAGGCCCTGCTCCCCTTTGGCGGCTGCCGGATGTGCCTGGTAGAGGCCGGGACGGGAGCGCTGAAAGCGGCCTGCACCACCCCAGCAGCCGACAGGATGGAGGTCAAGACCCGCTCCGCGGAAATCGACAACGCCCGCATGACCAACCTCCAGCTTCTCTTCGGCGAGCGCAACCACTACTGCATGTATTGCGAATCCACCGGCAATTGCGAACTGCAGGATTTGGGGTACCAGCTGGGATTGGACCACTTCGAATTCGCGCCATTCCAGCGTAATTTTCCCCAGGACACCTCGCATCCCTATTTCCTGCTCGATCACGCCCGCTGCGTGCTTTGCGGTCGCTGTGTCCGGGCCTGCTCCCATCTAGCGGGACACATGACCTTGGGTGTGCGGAACCGCGGCACCGCATCCCTGGTGGACGTCGACCTAGGAGTTCCGCTGAAGAACTCCACCTGCACCTCCTGTGGCCTATGCGTGCAAGCCTGTCCAACCGGGGCGCTGACCGACAAGCGGTCCGCCTACCTGGGCCGGCGGGAGAAAGACATCGAAGTTTTTTCCTCTGCCTGTGATCGCTGCCCGGTCGGCTGCGGCTTGGACATCTACAAGCGCAGCAATTTCATCCTAAAGATCTGGGGAAACTGGCAGGCCGAGCCCAGCAAGGGCGTCCTCTGCAAGAAGGGCCGTTACCAACCCCTTTACGAAACCCGGGCACGGCTGACTGCCCCTTGGCGCAAAGAAGGTGATCATTGGAAAGAGATTACAGCCGATGAAGCGCTGGAGAACGTCGCTCAACACCTGGAGAATGCCGCCGTCGTGGTGGAAGGCAGCCTGGGCAATGAGGCGCTGGCGGCCTGGAAGAAACTGGGTCTGCCGCTCTATGCGGCTAGCGATGTGCAGCCACCGGTGGCTTCCACTGCCACGTTAGCCGACCTGAACCAAGCCGATGCCGTGGTGGTGTTGGGATTGGATTTAAACCAGGAGTACCCCGTAGTTGGTTCCTTGATCAAACGGCGAGCCTGGTGCGGCGCTGCCCGTCTGATCCTGGTGGATGGCAGCTTTAACTCGCTGGACGCGGTGGCCCGGTCCGTCTACCACTGGAAAGACCTGGACACCGCCCTGGGCGAAGCCCGCGAATTCGGCAAGGTGGTGGTGGTCTACTCCCGGCTGACACAGGCGACGGCGGAAACCTTGAAGCGTGAATCTCGTTTCCAGCTCCTGTTCCTGCCCTACGAGACCAATACCTACGGGCTGCAGGCGCTGGGGATCTCACCCGGCAGGCCTCAAACCAAAACCGTGATCGTCCTGGGCGAGAACCTGCAACAGCTGCGCCAGCGATTTCCCCAGGCCTTCCTGGTTGCCCTGACCCCTTACCGCACGCCGGCCGTGGA
>JBGOWQ010000215.1:0-3074 GCA_041478715.1 Thermodesulfobiota bacterium
CCAGACCCAAACACCATCCTTTCAGCGCAAAGGCCCGACCGGGAATCCATGGAAGCAGAATCGGCACGAAGACAGTACCGATCCCGATCGCTCCCAGATAGGGAATCCATCCCCACAGAGAATTGCGCAAATGAGCAGAAAAGCCGGCGCTGGGCGCGACGACCAGATCCAGCAGGAACAGAACGACCCAAGCCAGCAATGTCCAGGGCGCCGCCCCCACCAGTTCGACCGGCACAAGAGCCAAGCGTTCCCTGAGGCCGAAGCGAACCTGACGCATCGCGGGGGAAGCTTCTCCTCCCTGAGTCAAATACAAAGGCAAATCCTGGGCTCGGATCGGACCAAACCGCACCCGGAATCCGGACTGTGCTCGCACGGGTTGCCCGGCCACACCCGACGCTCCCAATTGCGGCACGATCACGGTTCGGTGATCCACCACGTCGGCCAAATGCTCTCGGCGGATCCGTTTGATCAATTCCTCGGTACCGAATGTGCCCTTGCCCGCCGCGCACCAAACATTGATGCCGTGCGTGTCCAGAACGAGGATCCAGGCATGTAGTCCCTTCAAGGCTTGTCGCAGGCAATCGAAGCTCATCTTGTAGTTGGCGGATACGAGCACCGGAGAGTTTCGGCCCGGTTGGCCCAACGCATACAGGCCGGGGGGAATCGCATAATGCATTCGCCCCCAGCCCCAACGGACTCGCAAGCCGCCAAGGATATCGGTCATGCTCAATGCACCGGACACTTGGGGCAGGACCCTGCCGCCCATTTGGATCGGTGTGCCGACCGGGCGCGTCCGTCCGGGACGATTCCGGCTCGGCTGGGTTCTTCTCTTTCCAACTGCCATTTCCAGCAATCCTATCGATTCGGGGTGCAAAAGCAAATCGCAGCGCTATAATGGATTGGGGAAACCCACAAGGAGGGGTGCTTGATGAATCGTTTTGGGAATCGTTTCCTTTCCATTCTGTTCTCCTTGCTGCTTGTCTTCCCTTGTTTTTGGATCGCTGCCAAGCCGACCACCGCTGTCACGTTGGACCTGGAGATTTGGTTCCAGGAAGATGGAGGACGCGCAACACTGAACTTCGAAGCCAAACCCGCAGACTTCCAAGGTTTTCTGGTGAGCCTGGAAACGGACAGTTGCCGGGTGACTTCGACCGACACCCTCACCGCTGCCGATGCCGGCGGTTTGCGTCACTACGAGGTGGAGCTGGAATGGACCGACCCGCCGGGTTGTTCGTTTACGCCCCAAATCGACGAATTGCCCGAGGGGAAGCGGCATCTCCGCTTCAACTATGGAGATTCTCTGTTGGCTTTGTTTTCGGATTTTAAACCGGAGTTCGTCCGCCTGCATGTCCCAGGCACTGTGCTGGAAACCACCGGCAGCCAGGAGGGAGGCGTGGATACGGCTTCCTTCAGTACCTCGCTGACACCAGTGATGGAACTCATCTATTTGGTTTCCGCCTCACCCCGCGTCGTGATCACACTCACCTTGCATCCCACGGAATCGCCCACCCTTACCGAGTCCTCCACTTCCAGCCCGTCGCCCGAATTGCTTCCGTTTGATGCCCAACTCTTCTATCGGGAAGATGGGTCCGGCGAAGGGATCCTGTTTGTGCGGCTGCTACCGGGCGAGGACATCAACGGATTCCTGGCAGCGCTGGCCGATGACACTGTGCAAGTGATCCATCAAAAGGAGATTTCAACCGGCTCCTGGGAGCTGGAAATCCAATGGGATAAGCCTTCCAGTCTTGCGGCCGACGTGAGTACAGCGGGAGGTAATACACAGCTAGAGGTCGCCTACGCAGGCCGCGGACTCCAGTATTTCTTATTGGGACGTCCGCGCGGTGCCTTCGTCTTTTTCGTGCCGGGTCAGGTATCCGAGACCAATGGACTGGAAGCGGGAGAAAACGCAGCCAAGTTCGCGCCGGAGATCGAGCCGATGAGAGTCACCTATCTGCCAGGAATCCTGCCCACATTGACCGAGAGCGCTCTCCCGCCCGAAACCGGATCCGCTACGAGCTCGAGCCCCTCCGGCAGTTCTTCCGAATCCAGCACTTCCAGCGAAAGTGCCACATCTCCCACCGATCAAAACGACTCTGCGCCGATCGAGAATGCCATACCCCCAAGTGAATCCTCGCCGGAAACGTTGCCGGCCGCCCAGACACCGACTACCCAGAGCACATCGATTACTAGTAGCGGGTCGATTCCCGTTGTTACCACCACTTCCACCACTTCTCCGCCAGCGGCCGGTTTTCAGCTTTGGATGATTGTGGTCTTGGGAGTGGGGATCCTCCTGCTGGCCATGTTTATCGCCGTGATCTTGATGGGACGGAAGCGGCCGCCGACACCGCCCGCCGACCCAGGCTCCACGCATCGGATAGATTCAGCGCCACCCCCACCACCGCCGCCCAATCCCCTCGATGCTTCCCAAGGGGGCGTGTCCGAATCGCGCTTTTGCGGCAAATGCGGCAGCGTGCTGGTGCCTGACAAACATTTCTGCCCCGGGTGCGGCAGCCCTATTGCCTGAACCCCGTATAATTGAAAAAAATCCTGCGCGTCTGACCGCGTGGGAGAAATCGCAAGTGAAAACCGGATAGGCAGGAGGCAACAATGCAACAGGTATTCAAACGGGCTCTCTTGATTCTGGTTTCGGTTCTGCTGTTGAGCGCACTGCTGCCGGTGGGGTTCCCTCCGGTGCAAGCGCAAGACTATGAACTGGAGTTGTGGTTCTATGCCGACGGCACCGGCTGGGGTACGGCCATTTTCAAAGACACTCAAGAGCTCTACGACGAATTCCTAACTTGGCTGGAAACGGACGGGATCCTGGTGATGTGGGACGAAACGCTGGGTACATACACGGAATCCGGTGTGAACACCTACTCGCTGGAATTCGAATGGAGCACGGCCGATACGTCGTTTTCACCCCTGCAGGAATCGTTGTCCGGTGGTCTGGTGAAACTCAGCCTGAATTTGGAGGATTCCCTGCTGTGTATATTTACGGATTGGCTCCCCTATGACGTGCTCCTCCATGTGCCGGGCAGGGTGGAGGACACCAACGGCAACAGGCATTTGGAGGA